>CAZRPK010000020.1:0-22850 GCA_964601915.1 uncultured Kangiella sp.
TACCAAACATGCAAGAGCGTAAAGAACACTGGCAAAAAAACGCAAAACTTTGAGTATGAGTAATACATGTAACCAGTGACTATGGTGTCAAATATTAATTTTTAATGGGCTTGTTCCCAATTATCTCCAGTACCAATATCAACAATTAACGGAACACTTAACTCAACAGCTTCACTCATTAATTTATTGATGATCAGTTTATATTCATCTAACTTATTCTCTCTTATTTCAAACACAAGTTCATCATGAACTTGCATAACCATGTAACAATCAAGATTTTCTTTTTTGATCCAATTATTAATTTCGATCATGGCTATCTTAATAATATCAGCCGCACTACCTTGCATAGGTGCATTGATTGCGGTGCGCTCCGCGGCTTGTCTTCTCATTCCATTTGAAGCATTAATTTCTGGTAAATATAGTCGACGACCAAATAAAGTTTCTACATACCCCAGCTCTTTTGCTTTCTCTTTTGTTGATTCCATGTAGGTTCCGACATCGGGGTATCTCGCGAAATAAGTATCAATATATCCAGCAGCTTCTTCATTGCTAATATTAAGCTGTTTAGCCAAACCAAAACGCGACATCCCATAAATCAAACCAAAATTTACAGCTTTTGCATGACGTCTTTGTTCGCTCGAAACATTTTTTAAATCACAATCAAAAACTTCTGCAGCAGTTGCACTATGCACATCTAAACCTTCTGAAAAAGCTTTTAGCAAACCTCTATCTTGAGAAAGATGCGCCATGATTCTTAATTCTATCTGTGAGTAATCTGCGGCTAAAATTTTATAACCACTTGGCGCAATAAAAGCCTCTCTAATGCTACGCCCTTCAGCCGTTTTTACGGGGATATTTTGTAAATTAGGATCGCTAGAGCTTAATCTTCCGGTTGCAGTTACGGCCTGATGGTAAGATGTGTGAACCCTTCCCGATCGAGGTTGTACCGCCAACGGTAATTTATCTGTATAGGTTGATTTTAATTTTGTTAGTCCTCGATACTCCATAATGACCTTTGGTAAAGGGTAATCTAAAGCCAACTGAACTAAAACTTCCTCTGCTGTTGATGGCTGTTTCTTAGGTGTCTTTTTTAAAACAGGTAATCCCATTTTTTCAAATAAAATTTCCTGCAATTGCTTTGGTGATGCTAGATTAAATGGTTGCTCTGCAAGTTCGTGTGCTTTTTTTTCTAACTCTAAAATACGTAGTCCAAAATCATGGCTTTTCTTTTGCAAAAAACTAGAATCAATTAACACTCCTCGATGCTCTATATTGGATAAAACCTCGATCAATGGAATTTCGATTTCTTTAAAAATTCCTTGTGGCCCTTCTTGTTTTTCTAGCACTGGCCAAAGTTCCTGATGTAGCTGTAAAGTAACATCGGCATCTTCTGCAGCATAAATTGTGGCAATTTCTAAATCAATTTGATCAAACGTCAGTTGTTTTTTTCCTTTACCCGCAATTGTTTCAAAACTAATACAATCATGGTCTAAATATTTTTTTGCGAGTGTATTCATATCATGCCGATTTCCAACACTATTCGATACATAGGATTCCAACATTGTGTCAAACTGAACACCTTGAAGATTAATTCCAACACCTTTAAAAATACTTTGGTCATACTTTATATTTTGACCTATTTTCCCAATGTTTGGATTTTCTAAGATGGGCTTGAGTTGCTCTAACGCCCATTCTTGATTGACTTGTTCTGGCGCACCAGGATAATTATGAATTAGAGGTAAATAGGCAGCCAGCCCAGGCTCCGTTGCAAATGAGATCCCGACTAAGTCCGCAGCGATAATATTAAGACCCGTTGTTTCAGTATCTATCGCAAAAAGTTTACTTTCCGAGAGTCGACTAACCCATGTTTTCAACTGTTCTTTGCTTAATATTGTTTCATACTGACTAGTATCAATACTTGAAAATGAAGTTTCTTCCTGTGGGATATCGGCATTTTCACTAATTGACTTTATTGAAGTGCTTTCAGCATTCCCTTTTTTAGTCTTGTTTGCTGAAGGTAATACTGGCAAACCGGCTTTAAGATTTTTAAGCCAGGTTCTAAATTCAAATTCCTCAAAATAGACTTCTAGTAACCCTTTGTCTGGTTCTTGCATAAAAAGATCATCAATCGTAAAGGGTAATTTAACATCTAATACGATTGTTGCTAATTCATATGAAAGTCTTGCATCGGCTTCATTATTCCTCATTTTGTCGCCAAGTTTTTTTGCCCCTCGTATTGGTAGATCCGCAATTTTATCGAGGTTCTGATAAATCTCATCAATATTACCAATACCTTGTAATAAACCTAGTGCCGTTTTTTGACCAACACCTGCAACACCCGGAATATTATCGACTTTATCTCCCATCAAACCTAAAAAATCGATGATTTGTTCTGGTGGAATACCAAACTTCTCTTTCACGCCTTCTATGTCTAAAAATTGATCCGTCATCGTATTAATCAAACTGACGTGCTCATTAACTAACTGAGCCATATCTTTATCACCAGTCGATATAATAACGTCTTGCCCTTGTTTTGAAGCAATATCTGAAATTGTTCCAATCACATCATCAGCTTCTACCCCTTCAATCGCATACAAAGGGAAGCCTAAAGCGCGAATAATATTGTGCACTGGTGCAATTTGAGTTCTTAAATCATCGGGCATCGGTGGACGATTGGCTTTGTATTCTGGGTAAATATCATTTCTAAAAGTTTTCCCTTTCGCATCAAAAATGACCGCAATACGTTGACTATCATATTGCTTACACAGACTCCTCATCATATTGATCACGCCATAAATCGCTCCAGTTGGCTGTCCTGCGGAATTACTAAATCCCGATTGTGACATCGAATGGTATGCTCTAAAAAGATAGGAAGAGCCATCTACAAGAATCAATGGTTGTTGTTTTTGCATGTTTTAGTTCTTTTAATTAAATTGAATGTTGCACTGCCAAGATCTGAGCTTGACGTCATATAGCAGATTAAATTATATTCTAACTGATTACCTGCCATTCCACCTAGCAAGCTTGTAAGAGTCGATTGATTATTAAGCTAAATGTAATAAATTTGAGAGTGAATTCTAGGCAGATAAACTTAAAGGGATTTATAACTTAAACAGCTAAGTCGTTAAAAATAAACCATTATTTTTTTATACCAAATATCTGTGGATAAAATAGTGCATAAATTTTAAGCTTTTTATTGAAGTCATTTTTTTTACTTTTATTATTTTTTGTTTCTTATTATATTTTCCTTTAATTACAAAAGGTTAGCTTGTTTTACAGGTGTGAAGCTGAATGTTGGATAAGCTGTTAATAACTTTATCCGTGTGTGAATAACCATCAAATAAAAATGGTTCAATAACCTCAATACCGCAAAATATAAGGGCTATAAGCTAAAATGAAATTTCTTGATAATTTATCTCAATACATTGGGCATTCAGTTGCATGGCTCACTTTATTGATGATCCTATTGAGCATTATCAACATCCTTTCTAGTTGGTTATTTCAATCTAGCTCTATTGCTATTCAAGAGTCCATTACCTGGATGCATGGATTTAATTTTTTGTTAGCCACAGCTTACACTTTGAATAAAAATGAGCACGTTAGAGTTGATATTTTTTATGCCAAAATGAAAACTAAAAATAAATCGCTAGTAGATTTGTTAGGCTGTCTATTTTTACTGATACCAACGGCAATATTCATCGCTTGGTCAAGTTGGCCTGCTTTTTATTTAAGTTGGCGTGTCAATGAGGTATCTTCGGAGCCTGGCGGGTTACCTATGTTATTTATTCTAAAAGCTCTACTCTTATTAATGCCTTTATTATTGATTATCGAAGCAATCAACCAAATCATACAAAAATTCAGAGCATCCTTTTATGAAAAACAAACAACGACTAGAGACTTAACCTGATGGAATGGTTAGCGTTTATCATGTTTATTTCTGTTTGTTTAGTCCTTTTGACTGGCTATCCAGTGGCTTTTTCATTAGCAGGCACTGGAATTTTGTTTGCAATGATAGGTGTTCAAATGGATTTAATTCACCCCGCTATATTAAAAAACGTTGGCTCTCGATTATTTGGCATTATTCAAAATCCAACGTTAATCGCAGTCCCTCTTTTTATTTTTATGGGGGGTATCTTAGAAAAAGCTAGAATTGCAGATAACCTGCTGAATGGTATCGCTCGATTGATGGGGAAAAGACCTTCAGGTTTGGGTGTTTCGGTCATTCTGGTAGGTGCATTGTTAGCAGCAAGTACTGGTATTGTTGGTGCGACCGTTGTGACTATGGGGCTAATTTCTTTACCGGTGATGTTGAAAAATGGCTACTCACCTTCCCTAGCAAGCGGAATTATTTGTGCATCAGGAACGCTAGGGCAAATTATCCCACCATCAATTGTGCTCGTTCTGTTGGGTGATGTCATTGCCAGCGCAAACCGTGATGTCGGTTTAGGTAACGATCCTATGTCTGTTGGTGATTTATTTGCTGGTGCTTTGATACCTGGATTTATTCTAGTCGGTATGTATATCATCTATTTATTATTGCTATCTAAATTTTCCCCCAATCAATTTGCTTCTAACCAACCAATTAAAAAACCACTCATCGATAAGGATCGCTCGTCACCCCACTCTTCATCTCAATTCTCATATCAATCTAAACTGAGCGCTTTAAAAGTAATCTTTGCACCATTGGTTTTGATATTTTTAGTTTTAGGCTCCATCATGTCGGGTGTTGCAACGCCAACTGAAGCGGCGGCTGTTGGCGCAAGCGGTGCATTGTTACTCGCAATTTTGAACAAACAACTGAATCTTAAAAGCTTAACTAGCGTTATGCGTTCAACAACAAAAACCTCTAGCATGATTTTTATGATTTTAATTGGTGCTTCTATTTTTTCTTTAGTTTTTAGAGCCTTTCATGGTGATGATGCAATAAAAGATATACTAGCCAGTCTACCCGGTGGATTAGCCACTGCAATGTTAGTGGTGATGTTAACCATGTTTGTTTTAGGTTTCATCTTAGATTTTATCGAAATTGTATTCGTAGTCGTTCCGCTTACCGCACCAGCGCTAATTGCTTTAGGCGCGGATCCTATTTGGTTGGGTGTGATGATTGCCATTAATTTACAGACTTCATTTTTAACACCTCCTTTTGGATTTGCATTATTCTATTTACGCGGAGTCGCACCGCAATCCCTCAAAACGGAGAGCATTTACAGAGGTGTTACACCCTTTATAGGGATTCAAATGTTACTTTTGTTACTTTTGGCCCTTTATCCGAAAATTACGACTTGGTTACCTTCTATTATTTATTAAGCTATTGAATGCTAAGTGAATTAATCTAAAGTTTAGAGACGCAAATAAATAATTTCTCTGTGAAAGTTCTAATTCACTGCTATATTAAAAATAGCGTCTAAACTCTATTTACTGCAAAACAATTAGGTTTACTTTTAAATAACTGGATTATTTACATGGAAGTCTCTAACTCAAAGCAAATAACGTCTTCCAATGATGAATATTTTTATTCAATTCTTTTGGTTATTTTGATTTCTGTTGGTATGATTTTTACTGGTCTAAAAATAATATCGGCCTGTTTTATGGGTAGCTTAATCCCAATACTATTTTTTTATCATAAAAAAGAGAAAATGTTAAAAGAGCAATTAATCGAAACTATCGATAAAGATACCAACGAAGACGAAGGATTCCATAAAGCAGACGATGCTTTAACTTCCGCACTAGAAAACATACTCCCAGTTTGGAAAAAACAAATTGAATCATCTGTTGTACAATCAACTGAAGCAGTTAATGGGTTAAGCAGCCAATTTATAGAAATAGTCAATAACCTCAATATGGCCATTAATGTTACCTCTGGTCAAGATGGTCGTTTTTCTTCAAAGAAGTCAGTACAAAGTTCTTCTGATAAAATAAAAGACGATCTCGATATGCTTAAAACAACCTTAATAAGTATGTCTGAATCTGAACAATCATCTTTAGTTGATATCCGAGATCTATCTGGCTATATGGATGAGTTAATTAAAATGGCTAGCATTGTTGAAACGCTAGCCGAACAAACTAATTTATTAGCACTCAATGCGGCAATTGAAGCCGCTAGAGCAGGAGATCAAGGTAGAGGCTTCGCAGTAGTCGCCGATGAAGTCCGAAATTTAGCAAATCAATCAAAAGGAACGGGGGAAAATATTCGCTCGAAGATCCAAGCCGTTAGTATGTCGGTCGAGAAAATATTAGAGCAAGCGACCCATTCAGTAGAATCTGAAGATGCGATGGCTAACAAAGCAACAGAAATTATTCATGAAGTTATGACTCAACATAAGTTAACCACTTATACACTCGCAGAGTCAGATAAATTATTGGTTAATATCAGTTCCAAGGTAAGTGAGGATATTTCTAAAGTTATAATTGAATTACAGTTTCAAGATAGAATAAGCCAGCAACTCAGGCATATTGAAGAAAATATTGTTCAAGCTCAACAAGCTATCCATGAAGGCAAAGAGTTGAATGCTTTAGGAAGATTTGAAATATTTTCTAATCTTCCCGCAAAACTACAGAACAGTTATACCATGGAAGAAGAACATACCGTTCACAGTGCTGCATCTTTCGGTAGTCAGCAAACGCAAGAAATAGAAAGTAATAAGGTAGAACTATTCTAAAATTGTTTTCTATTTATTTAAAATATTTTGCTTATAAATTCTCAGTTAACTGAGACTCTGACTAATTTCTCTCCACTCAATTGCATGCTCTTTAAAAGCTAAATAAGACACGTAAATCTTTTTTGAAAGTTCATTGTTTTGCCCTAAGTCTTTCACTAGTTTTTTTGAAATTTGCTGAAATTTATCTAATACATCTTTAGGTAGTTTTTTCAGAATGACACCATGCTCATTTACAAGAATCTTTAACGCTTCACTATTTTTCAATGTAAACTCCGAAAGCATATCATTATTGGCAACCAAACAAGCCGCCTTTACAATCGCTTTTAGATCCGCAGGGAGCTTATTCATAGCTTCAGTATTGATGATCGCTTCCAAGGTTGTTCCTGGTTCTTGCCAGCCAGGATAGTAATAGTACTTAGCGGCTTTATAAAAACCAAAAGCAAGATCATTAAATGGTCCAACAAACTCGGCCGCATCAATTCTTCCCATTTCCAATGCTGAAAATATCTCTCCACCAGCAATCAGCTCAGGTGTACCACCTGCTCGTTTTAAGACCTCACCACCGAGTCCAGGAATTCGCATTTTTAAACCTTGAATATCATCTAAACTATTTATTTCTTTATTAAACCAACCAGCCATTTGTATGTCTGTATTTCCGCCAGGCATCGGAATGACGTTGTAGGGAGCATAAAGCTCTTGCCACAATTCTAGTCCTCCTCCTTTTAATAACCAACTATTCATTTCTTGTGCACTTAAACCGAAAGGTACAGAGCTAAAAAATGAAGCGGCTGGTAATTTTCCTTTCCAATAATAAGAAGCACCATGCCCCATTTGAGCACTACCAGATGACACCGCATCAAAAACTTGCAATGCAGGAACTAGTTCACCCGCACCATAAACCTTAACTTTTATACGACCATCACTCATTTCATTGATTAATCTAGCCAAATAGTCAGCGCTAGTGCCAAGCCCCTGAAACCCTGGTGGCCAAGTGGTTACCATAGTCCAATTAATAACATTTTTAACTTGAGAGTCTGAACCAGTAGAGGTTGCACAATCTTTTGCTTGCCCACATGCAGTTAACAGTGTTGCCGTTGCACCAGCGGTTACAAAGCGACGTCTTTTCATTTTCATCTCCTATTCATTTTTTATTTTAATTCTATAGCTAGGTCTTGAGTAACAATAGTTTGACAAGATAATATAATTGTTGTCTCACCACTACCACTTACTTTATGCTTTACCCAACATTGCCGACACTCATTTGCACCACCGCACTGTGATTTAGGTCTATAATTAAGTTGTTTTAAAGTATCAAATAATATTTCATACTTTAGTATTTCAACATGCTTTATTTTCCCATTACTCAATCTGATTTCAAGCGCTATATTTTTCTTATACCAAATTTTATTTATAATTCGTAAAAAATCATTTCTTGAAAAGCTTTGATTTAAAAGTAAAAGACCCGACAAGCTAAAAAACACTAATACCAAAGCAAAAAGAATCACGAGCCCATTATTAAAATTACCACGTTCCCAATAATCCATAAAATGAACCATCATAAAAAAATCAAATATTTTCCATGTGTCGGTTCTTGTGGTTAAAAACTGCCCCGTATCTTCAGATAAATAAATTCGAGAGTTATATTCATCGCTGTAAGTTAATCTCCAATGAGGAAGTGATAACTGATGATTCTCATTGTTATGCTCAGTCATTTTTTCAATCGAAACTAGAATTCCTTTCCCCGCGTATCGACTCTCTGCTATTTTTTTAAGCTCTTCTTGAGATGGTGGATTTACTACTTCAAAAGACTGGTCTAAAACAACGCTTTTATCATCAAACCAAATTTTTGCGTAAATTTTTCCTAACTGAGAGTACTGGTTTATTTTTATAGCATTTGGATAAGACTCTAGAATTCGTTGATGATCAATGACTGAGCTAATCGTACTTTTAGGTGTGTTTTTATATATGAAATTTCCGCTGGCCTCTCTCATATCCATAAAAGTAAAAGTAACACCACCAGCAATCCATAAAAACAATTGAATACTCACTAGTACAGCAACCCAACGATGCGTTTTTCTTATTATAAGCAACCATTTTGATGGTGATTCTTTTTTTGCTTTCATGGAAGCCGTCATCTTTGTCGGATTCTTTAATCGTAAATAAAGTAATAGCCAACCGATAAATGTAAAAAGCAAACTTAAAATAGCAAACAGCCTAAAAATATTATTTTCAATATCTTCACGAGAGCGATAATCCATAATATGTAACATCCAAAGAAAATCGAAAGCTCTCCATAAATCAGTTCTTTTAGAGATCAATCTTCCAGTCGAACTATCAAAGTAAAGTGTTGAATTAAATGAGTCATCAAATTGAGCCTGCCAAACAGTTTTTTTTCTACCACCGATTTCGTCTGGATAACGGTTTAAAAGTTTAAGTGCTTTAAGTTTTGCATCACCCGCATAATATTGTTTAACTTGATTTTTTATTTCTAATTTAGAAATTTTACCTGCCACACCTCCAGATTTTGCATCAATTAATATACTCTTTCGTCTAGCCATCAACTGATAATAAGCCTTACCAGCAATGTTTTTTAAACTGATATCAGTCAAAGCAAAATCTTTATCATCATAATCAAATTCATCTAATATGGGTTGCGGAATTGGATTAATGGACTCAGATGAAATAATGGTAGGCGAAATTTTTTTAACAAGATAATCACCATGAATCGTATCTATATCAACAACCGTCATATAGAAACCACTAATTCCCCATAACATTATTTGCAAACCAACAATTAACGCCAGCCATTTATGTGCTTTTCTTAAATTAAACATCTAATTCGCAATCTCTTATATTAATTTTATTCACCACAGTTACAATGAAACAGTTTTGTAAAGATTTTATCGTGCGTATAAAGCCAACTCTAGATAATAGAAAAAAATCGTGTAAATTTGAAGTTAAACTTCAAATTTACACGATTTTATGCTTTTATTTTCGATTGAGAAACACAGTGTATAGGACTGGCAATACAAACAATGTCAATAGGGTAGAAGAAACTAATCCACCAATAACTACCGTCGCTAACGGCTTTTGAATTTCTGAACCTACACCTGACGATAATAGTAACGGAATTAATCCAAGAGCAGCAATGGTAGCGGTCATTAATACTGGCCTTAATCTTGAAGTCGCGCCATCTAATACGGCTTTTTCAGCCTCTAAACCATCATCTAACCTTCGATTAATTGCATTAACCATCACCACACCATTCAATACAGCGACTCCAAACAGAGTAATAAAACCGATAGAACTCGGAACTGACAGATATTGACCAGATATTGCGAGTGCGACAATTCCCCCAATTAACGCAAGTGGAACATTCACCATGATTAGTACACTTTGTGAGACCGATCCAAAAGCGAAGTACAAGATTAAAAATATTAGTCCCAATGATGCCGGAACAACAATCATTAACCTTTCATTAGCTCGTCGTTGGTTTTCAAATTGACCACCAAAAACCACTGAATAACCCGCTGGTAAATCAATATCGGAAGCAATCCGTTGTTCCAACTCCGTGACTAAACCACCTAAATCTCTGCCTTCAACATTGGTTTGAATAACCACACGCCTTTGCACATCATCTCGTCTAATTTGCGGTGGGCCACTTTCTATATTAACTGATGCTATATCCCCTAACCGCACCCAAGCTCCCGTCGCTGATTGTAAGCGTAGATCTCGGATAGCATCAACATTCTTTCGACTTTCTTTATTCAAACGAACATATATATTATAACGTTCGTTACCTTGAATGACTTTACCCGCTTCACGACCGCCGATAGAATCCTCGACCAAATCCATCACTTTAGAAACAGGAATACCAAAGTTAGCAATCAAGTCTCGATTAGGACGAACCACTAACTGAGCTTCACCCGCTATTTGCTCCAGTGCAACGCCAACTGTACCATCAATCTTTTTAGTTAATGTTTCAATTTCCGCCCCTTTTTTTGCTAACACGTCTAAATCTGCACCAAATAGTTTGATAGCCAGTTGTGCCTTTACTCCAGACAATAATTCATCTACACGCGTTGCGATAGGCTGAGAAAAAGAAAACAGTAATCCGGGGTGAGCACTAAGCTTCCGCTCCATTAACTTCTGTAAATCTAAACGACTGTTAGCTGATGTCCATTCGTCAATAGATTTTAAACCGATAAAAATTTCAATATTAGAAACAGGTTCAGGATCACCACCTAGTTCCGCGCGACCAATCCTACTGGATGCATAAATAACTTCTGGAAAATCGAGTATCACTTTTTCTAATTTTGGTGCTAATTTTAATGCTGTTGTCAAGCTGGTTGACGGTGCTAATGTCACACGAACATTGATTGTACCTTCCTCCAGTTCTGGCACAAACTCGGTACCGAGAAAAGGAACAATTGCCATAGACGATAGAAATATCGCAACAGCACCAATCACGACTATTTTCTTTTTTGCTAGCGCTTGAGGCAATAACTTTTGATAAAACTTGTCAAGAGGTTTCATAATAAAGCTATCTTTTTCTACTACTGGTTTTGTAAATACGTAACTCGCCATTGCTGGTACCATTACCAAAGCAACTAGCATTGATGCTAACAAAGCAAAAACCACACTAATCGCCATTGGTTGAAATAGTTTACCCTCAACACCTTGTAAAGAAAATAAAGGAGAAAAAACTACTGTAATAATTAGCACCGCATAAAAAACTGGACTAGCCACTTCCTTTGCCGCTTCCTGAATTCTAAGCGCCATACCGCCATTTGCGACAGAATTAACCCCAGTGAAATCTTGACTAATTGACAGTTCTTCTACTTCAGTATTTTTACCATCCGTTAAGTGTTTAGCATGTCGAGGATCTGGGTGACTCAAATGTTTGAAAATATTTTCCATCATTACCACAGAACCGTCCACCATAATCCCAATCGCAATAGCTAGCCCTCCTAAGGACATTAAATTTGCGGATACTCCCCAATAAACCATAGCCATTAATGCCATACCGATAGACAAAGGAATTGAAATTAAAACTAATAAAGTCGCTCTAATATTCACTAAAAACAACATCAACACTATCACAATAAAAACGAAAGCCTCTAGCAAAGCGCTACTAACGGTATCAACTGCTTTTTCAACTAAATCAGCTTGATCATAAAAAGCCGTTATGGTTACCCCATCTGGTAATGCTTTTTGAACTATCTCCATTCTTTCTTTTACACCATCTATGGTGTTTTTTGTATTAGCTCCAAGGCGTTTTATGACAATTCCAGTCACCACTTCTCCGAGAGACTTAGGTTGACCTTGGTCATCACGAACAGTAATAGTTACCGCACCTTGTCGAATTTCTCCACCATATTCCACCACCGCTAAATCACTCACTTTAACTAAACGACCATCTTCTGACTTCACTGGAATATTAGCAATATCTCGTAACCCTTCTTCACCAGCTCTAACCCAACCCACACCACGGATCACTAATTGTTCAGCGCCCCGATCTAAATACCAGCCTCCTGCGTTGCGATTATTATTTTCAATCACACCTGACAATTCATCAATCGTAATCCCATACGCCAACAATTTTTGAGGCTCAACATTAACTTGATATTGACGAACTTCACCACCAAAAGAAAGAATGCCGGTAATTCCATCTACTGGCATTAGTAGTAATTTAACCACCCAATCATTCATGCTTCTTAATGCTAGAGAATCATATTTATCGGGGTCAGTGGTTGTAAGCATATATTGATAAACTTGACCAAGACCCGATGTGTTCGGTCCCATTTCCGGCGTACCAACACCTCCCGGAATTTGCTCTTTAGCGTCTTGCAATCTTTCGAATACCAACTGCCTTGCAAAATATATATCCGTACCTTCGGTAAACACAACGGTAACCACTGACAAGCCTGTTTTAGAAATCGAACGAACTTCTTCTACATCAGGCAATGCATACATCACCGCTTCTATCGGGTAAGTAATTAATTGCTCAACCTCTTCTGATGCCAACCCTTGCGCCTCCGTATTAATTGTCACTTGAATATTGGAAACGTCGGGAAACGCATCTAAATTAAGTTTTGGTAATACAAATAATGTCGTAACCATCAGCATAATAATTGACAATATCACTAACAATCGGTTTTTTACCGACCAATCAATAATTGAATTTAACATGATAAAACCTCCCCTTGTTTTAGACTAATGGCCATGTGGATCAAAACCAGCTTTTGCAAGTTCAGCTGACAAATAAAAGGCACCTTCCACAACAATAAGTGAGCCAACCTCAATCCCTGCAATAATCATTTGATCACCTTGTCTACGGATCACTTCTACTTCGTACTGTTTATAATGTCCTGGCTTTTCTTCAACAAAAACCCCCCAGTCTCCATCCGCAGTTCGAACTAACGCGTTTTCTGAAATCGCAAGTTTATTTTCTTTGCTGGCTTGGCTTAATGTGGCAGTTACAAACTGACCAGGATGCAAATCATCTTTAGTATTATCGATTTCAATACGAATTTTCTGCGTTCGAGTAGACTCTGAAACCATGTGACTTATTTGAATAATTTTTCCAAAATGGAACTCTTTCGCATGCTCTATCTTCGCAAGATCACCAGCCATAAAGAGTGCGGCTTGAGAAGGTGACACTGAAGCTTCGACCCAAATTTTTTCTTCGTCACTGACAACAAAAAGTTGGCCGCCCGCACTGATATACTGTCCCTCAATAAAGTCATCACTTAAAACTAATCCGTCGATTGGAGAAACAGCCTTGAATAATCCATCAGGCGTTTGATTTTTTTCTAATGATGTAAGTTGTGATTGGTCTAATCCAAGAGCCATTAGCCGCGCTAATGACGACTGCCATTTAGAATGCGCTGAGATGAAACGTTTTCCAGAAACAACCCTTTTGCCTAATTGTTTAACGCGAAACCACTCTTTCGAATCCACGATATATGCTTGTTGCGCTTCTGCCATTTGAATACTAGAGATTTCTGCTAGTGGCTGTCCTTTAACGACCGAATCTCCCATTTTTACTAGTCGCTTAATTACCTGTCCGTCAATTCTAAGAGCTACAATAGCCGTTTTATAAGCATTAAGTACGACTTCTCCGGGAGCAGTAATTGCTTTAGAGACTTGTTTATATTGTAACTTTTCAACTTTTATTTTATATAAACTCTCATTCGCTTCTTCTAGTTCAATTAAGCCCGGCTCATGCTCTTCTTCCGCTACTCCTTGCTTACTTTCCTCATGAGAGGCGTGTTCTTCAGCCATAAGATAACTTGGTAGTATTAAGCTACTTACTAGTAGAAACACCCCGCTTAACCAAGGTTTGATGAATTGGGCTTTATAGTTAAAATTTTGAGTGGAGTCATTAATAGTTTCATTCTTTATTAATGTTGACTGTTTATTTATTAAGTTTCTTTCTAACGATATTTTATTTACTAATTGTCTCATTGTATTCTCTCTATAATGTTTTTCACGATTGTAATAGGTCAATTGTATTGCCTATACCTTTTATTTTTCAGTCGCTATTTCAAGCCGTTAATCTTTCTAATCTCTAATTTAAAGTGCTAACTATTTTGTAATCAATTATAAAAGCTTTAGCTATTCTCCAACATTAACCATTGATCAATTTGTCCTGAAGCAACTAAAAACTCGATCCAAGCATTTATGACCTCGGCCTTTAATTGAGTAGCTGCAATTTGAGTATTTAATGTTTGCTGTAATTGAACTAAATAATCAGTTGTTTCCAGATCGCCACTTTTCCACAACTTTTGTAATAGCTGCCCTCGCTGTTGTAAGCCCGAATAACTTTGTGCTATCCAGCTTTGATAAGCAGAAAGAGTCAAGTTTAAACGTTGTTTTGTGCTTTTAACTTGCACAAAAATATCCCGATAAGCATTAAGGTAATTCTGTTCGACCGCTACAGAATTTGCAATGGCCGCATCAACTTCTGCTGAATAATTATTTCGTACAAATAATGGCATCGAAAATCCCAAACTCACGATACTTTCATCACCATCTTTTCCCGCGTTGATCGATAGAGTAGGATCAGATCGAGCTTGTCGCTGAGCAAGTTTTATTTCATTTTTAGACATTTTGGATGCGATTAATAATTGCTTTAATAATGGATGATTTTGCAATAATTGTTCAGTCTTTTCTGAACCTACAATAATAAAATTAATATTGAGTTCAGGGATCGCTAGCTTTCCAAAATTCAAAAAAGCATCCAATGATAGCTGTGCCAAAAAATTATCTGACTGAATTTTTGCTGAACTTAACCTCAACTCACCAGCCGTTAATAAAGCCAGATCTAACTCAACCTGACTTATATCACCCACCTTAAATCTTTGTTCGGCAATATCGACAAACTCTTTTAATGTGTCAAGTTGTTGCAGATTTAAGAGAGCAACGTCGCGTGTAGATTGTGAAAGATTGATTTTTTTTAAGAAATCTGCGGCAATTGATTGTCTAATGCGAACATACTCAGATTTTGCCGAAAACTGCCGTTGTTCAGCAATCAATTGATTTGCGCCTTGTTTATCAGACCAATCAAAGGTTTGTGAAATGCCAATAGTTGAGACGTTTTCAACATTAGATTCATAGTCGAGAGACAACTCAGGATTGTATAGAGGTTGCATTTTTGCTTTACTTTCGGCTACAGCTTGCTCAAGCCTTGCTTTAGCAAGTTGCATTTTTGGGTGGATCGCTAACGCAGTACTAACCACTTCAACTAATGCTTTAGATTTAACCGTTTCAACGGCTAACGTCGATTCACTATAAGCACAAAAAAAACCAACACACAGAGCGATACGCCCTGCAGGATTAAAAAGAAACATGATTTTTTACCTTAAATTATTAAAATAGAAATAAGTAATACTTGATTCAAAATTTATTTTTGAATCAACATTGATAACTAATTAAAAATGAAATTTAAGATTGATAAAGTGGAGGTGGGGTCGGTGGTGAAGTTAGATTTGAATCAAAGTTAAAAACGGTTTCAAAAGGCGTAGATTCTTCTACATGTAAGAATATATTGAACTCTGATGCGGCTATTTGCAGCACATTTAACCCAAGGTGGCCGCAATGGCCACAAAGATCGCTTTCGGCATTATGTCCTTGAGTTTGATCCGATAGTTTAATCAATACTGAATCAGTAGGTAGATCATCGCACCAATCGGTAACAACATGGAAATTGCCAATTAAAAATATTGCTAATACAATTATTAAAATTTTCTTATGCATCTTCGATTCAGTAATAATTTTATGCTTATTGATAACCTGTTTCTAACCTTGAAGTAAGAATGGCTTACATATCATTATTTGTCAAACTTCTTTTTGAGAATGGTAACTTAAACTAACAAGGGTAAAACAAAAGCTGCAAAGCCCCAATCACCCAAACCAATGTAACCATAGAAAATAAAATAAGCCATCCTCTTTTTCCTGGAGGTACTATGTTCTTATTTTTTTCAGAATCATTAAGCTTATCCACAGCAATTACTATTCCCTTCTTGAATTGGCGGACAAGGAACATCAACAAAAGAACAATATACGCAACAGTCTCCCGCTTTTGGTTTTAACAAAACTTGACAGTGAGTACATTCGTAAAAATAGCACTATTAGAATTCCTTTGTCATTTGATTAAAGATAAAAGTTATTCTTTAAGGGAATGTTTACGCCATAAAAAATAAACCACTGGCAAAACTAGTAACGTTAAAAATACGGCACTAATCATACCGCCAACCATCGGCGCAGCTATTCGGCTCATTACTTCTGAACCGGTTCCAGAACCATAGAGTATTGGTAATAATCCAAGAATAATGGCGGACGCTGTCATCATCACAGGGCGTACTCGCATTCCTGCACCTTGTAAAATAGCTTTAGATAAAATATCTTCAGTCAACAAAATATTACTATTTTCACAATCTAACAATACTTTTTGATAAGCCTGATTTAAGTAGATTAACATAATAACACCGATCTCAACCGCCACTCCAGCTAGCGCAATAAAACCAACGCCAACCGCAACAGAAAAATTAAATTCCTGTAAATACATTAACCAAATACTACCGATCATTGCTAATGGCAAAGTTCCCATTATGATTGCTACTTCTACAAAATTTCTAAAATTAATAAACAAGAGTACGACAATAATAAATAGAGTCAAAGGCACCACGTACATCAGTTTCTCTTTTGCGCGAACCATATATTCATACTGCCCAGACCAACCAATGGAGTAGCCAGGTGGTAATTTTAAATCTCGCTCAACCACCACTTTGGCATCAACCACATAACTGCCAACATCAACGCCTTCAATATCAATAAATGACCAACCATTTAATCGCGAATTTTCGCTTTTAATTCCTGGCGGACCATCTTCAATAAAAATATTAGCAACATCCGATAGTGCGATCCGCAAACCTTGCGGTGTTACAATGGGTAGTTGTTTGAGTTGTTCTGGCGAATTTCTATAATCTTGAGGGTAACGAATATTCACTGGATAGCGCTCACGCCCTTCAACGGTTTTGGTCACGTTCATCCCACCAATAGCAGTAGAAACAACTTGTTGGACATCGGCAATATTTAAGCCATAACGAGCTGCTTTTTCCCGCTGAATATCCACTTTAATATAACGACCACCCGCCACTCTTTCCGAGTAAACAGATGCGGTTCCGGGAACATTTTTTAAAATGACTTCTAGCTGTTTTCCAATATCTTGGATCACTGTTAACTTGGGACCAGAAATTTTTATTCCTACCGGCGTTTTAATTCCCGTAGCTAACATATCAATACGCGTTTTAATCGGCATTACCCAAGCATTTGTGACACCAGGAAGTTTAACTAAAGCATCTAATTTTTTTTTCAACAATTCTGTCGTCATTCCTTCTCGCCATTCGCTATGCGGCTTAAGTTGTATAAAGGTTTCTATCATTGTCAAAGGCGCTGGGTCGGTTGCCGTTTCAGCTCGACCAACTTTACCAAAAACCGTTTTTACTTCTGGAACACTTTTAATTAACTTATCCGTTTGCTGTAAAAGCTCTCTCGCTTTACCAATCGAAATGCCTGGGTAGGTTGTAGGCATATACATCAAATCACCTTCGTCAAGCGGTGGAATAAATTCACTTCCAATTTTATCGGCAGGCCAAAAACCTATATATAAAACAACTAAAGCAATCGATAAGGTCACTTTTGGAAACTCTAATACCTTTTTTAAAATCGGTATATAACCAGCGGTGAGCACCCGATTAATCGGGTTTTTATGTTCGGCCATTACTTTGCCACGAATAAAATATCCCATTAAAACAGGTACCAATGTTATAGCGATAAAAGCAGAGGCTGCCATCGCATAAGTTTTAGTAAAAGCTAGCGGTGCAAACATTCGTCCCTCTTGCGCTTCTAGAGTAAAAACCGGCACAAAACTCACTGTAATTATCAGCAGACTAAAAAATAATGCAGGACCTACTTCACCGGCAGAATCCGCGACTATTTTCCATCTATTCTCGTTAGTAAGTGGTGTTTTTTCCATATGTTTATGCATATTTTCAACCATTACAATGGCACCATCAATCATCGCGCCAATGGCAATAGCGATCCCCCCTAAAGACATAATATTTGCGTTAAGCCCTTGGAAATACATGATAATAAACGCTGTTAAAATCCCAACAGGTAAGCTTACAACGGCGACTAATGAAGATCGAACATGGAATAGAAATAGAATACAAACTAATGCGACCACACCAAATTCTTCGAGAAGTTTAAACCACAAGTTCTCAACCGCTCTTTCAATTAATGCACTACGGTCATAGACTGGAATAATTTCGACACCCTCAGGTAACCCTTTCTTTAATTGTTCTAACTTTTCTTTGGTCGCATTGATAACATTTTGTGCGTTCTCACCAAAACGCATCACAACAATCCCCCCCACGACTTCACCCTCACCATTTAACTCTGCAATACCTCGCCTCATTTGGGGGCCAGTACCAATATCTGCTACATCTTTAAGTAACAAAGGCGTACCATTTTGATTGACCCCTAGTGGAATATTTCCAAGATCTTCTTCATTTTTAATATAGCCAGTGGCTCGAACCATATATTCTGCTTCAGCCATTTCAACAACAGAGGCGCCTATTTCTTGGTTACCGCGCCTGATTGCGTTTTGAATATGAGTCAAAGGCATATTAAATGCCCGTAATTTATCAGGATCCACTCGAATTTGATATTGCTTGACCATTCCACCAAGCGCGCTAACTTCCGAAACTCCAGGTACCGTTTGTAGTTCATACTTTAAAAACCAGTCTTGTATACTTCTCAGTTGACTAATATCATTTTTGCCTGTTTTATCCACTAGCGCATATAAATACACCCAACCGACTCCAGTTGCATCAGGACCTAATTGTGGTTTTGCGTTTGCAGGTAATGATGGTGCAACTTGGCTTAAATATTCAAGCACACGACTGCGCGCCCAATAGAGATCGGTTTTATCATCAAAAATAATATAAACATACGAGTCACCAAAAAAAGAATAACCTCTTACTGTAACGGCGCCGGGAACTGATAGCATGGCAGTGGTTAACGGATAAGTGACTTGGTCTTCGACAACTTGAGGGGCTTGCCCAGGGTAAGTTGTTTTTATAATCACTTGTACGTCAGAAAGGTCTGGTAACGCATCAACCGGTGTATTTTTTAAAGAAAACAAGCCAACCGCTATAATCATTAAAGTCGCTAACAACACAAAAAAACGATTGTGAATCGACCAATGAATAATTGATTTAATCATCTTTATTCCCTCAACTTACTTTCGTTCATGATGTTGAGTGGGTGATGCATGCGTTTAAAATCAGATGATTTACTCGATTCAGAATCCAATAAAAACTGCGCAGAGGTAACCACTAATTCACCTTGCTCTAATCCAGCTAAAATTTCTGCAGAGCTATCATCATACTGACCTACTTTTACTTCTATGGATTTATATCGGCCGCCACCTAAGGCTAAAACAACTCGCTCACTGCCTCCTGTACGGATCACCGACTCCTTTGGCACAGTGAGTACCGTATTTTTTTTTGCTAGGTGAATAATTACTTGAGCAAACATATTTGGTTTAAGCTGAGCATTTTCATTTTCAAACCTTAGTCTGACTTTGAGGGTTCTGTTCTTGGCATTAAGTGTTGGGTAAACATAATTCACCACACCCTGCCATTTTTTACCGGGCAAATAATCTAGCGTCATATCAACGGCTAAACCTTCACTCACTAACGCTGTTTGATTTTCAAATACTTCCGCTTCTACCCAGACTTCATCGAGTTTCCCAATTGACATAATGGTTTTTTCTGGATTAACGTAAAAACCTTCACGAATATTAAGATTATCAATCACGCCATTTTGAGGCGCATAAAAAATAATATTTTGTTTTATCTTTCTGGTTTTATTTAAATGATTTACCGCTTTCTCAGGAATTTGCAGTGCGGTTAATCGAGCTTTAGCGGCTTTAATTAATCGATTGTTTTTCCGTTCTAGAGCCAACAAATATTCTTCTTGTGCATTAACTAATTCGGGAGAATAAATTTCATAAAGTGGTTGATTCTTTTCAACTGGATCACCTGATGCTTTTACATATAATTTTTCTATCCAACCTTGTACTCTAGGGTGAATATGAACCAGTTGGTCTTCATTATATTGAACATAACCCACCGTTTTTATTTTTGAATGCATGACTTTCATTTTAGCCTTTGACGTTCTAACGCCCAAATTATTCACCACTTCAGGTGATATTTTTATTATACCTGTACCTGTACCATCAGAATTTGAGTTTGAACTGCTATCAGCATACACAGCAACTAAATCCATACCCATAGGTGATTGACCGGGTTTATCTCTACGATAATCAGCATCCATTGGCGCTACCCAATAAAGCGGTTTTTCATCAGCAACATCTGAGCTAACTTCACCGTCATCTACACCTTTGAATATGAATATTGCTATGTAGGTCAAAATAGAACTTAATACCGCAGCTCCTATAATCATAGATAGATTTGAACTATTCACTACATTAGATTGGCTCATTAAATTTCTCCTTCATTCAAATACTGAATAAAAAAATAATTAGATTGGAAAATACTTTTTTGAATTTCTACTTTGATGTTTAAAAAATCAATGGATGCATTAAGTTCTGCAATTCTTGAGCGAACAACTTCCGAGAAATCACCATCATCATTGGTGTAGGCTGTTAATGATGCCTCAGCTTGGTCATGCATTTGTGGTAATAATCTTTTTTTGTATAATTTTCTTCTTTTTATTAACGACTTTAGCCTAACTTTGTTCGATTCAAATGAAGCCATCATTTTCCTGAGTAATAACCATTTCTCAGTTTTATTGGCCGATGATTTGAAAATGGCTGATTGAACATTTTTATCTTGTTTATTCTCGGTAAAAAGTGGCACATCAAAAGTCACTCCAATAGAAAATAAATCAGAGCGCTCAATGCCTAGTGGTGAGGAATCTCGATAGCCATAGCTAGCACTTAAATCCCATTGAGGTTTATATTGTTGCTTGGTTAATTTAACTGCTATTTCACTCGCTTTAATTTTTTGATCGAATGCCTTAACCCTTGGATGCGATGAAAAATATTCGAACAATATTTGAGAGTTCATCGGTTTATCCGCTAAAATCAAATCACTTTTAATAAGCTTATTTTCAGGCATTTTTCTTGAAAAAATATAAGTATTGAATGTGAAAAAATTAGTTAAACCCGAGCGGTCATTGTTGTAATTATTATCACTAACCATCAAATACTCTGACAACTTCCCTCTTGATACCGCTAATTGCTGCTTTAACATGGTTAACCTATCATCTAAACGTGTTAGCTCTAATTGTGCTCTGACGATATCTTGTTGCCTAGTTTTTCCAACGGCTGATGAATAATTTGCCTCTGCAACGTCTGCCAACTGTTCAAATAAAGCTCTATCACTTTCTATTAATTCAATACTCTCTTGTGCTTTAAACGCATCTAACCAAAATTTAGCAACATCCACAGAGACCTTAGCTCTACGATCATCTCGCATATATGGATATTGTTTTGCCAGCTGATTGAGTTGTTGTTGCTTAATTTTTAAACTATCACCTCGTGGCAACAACTGTGATACACCGACCTTAAACTGGGTCATGGTCTCTTGAGAAAAATCAAAAGAATCAAAAGCAATATTTGCAATCCCCATTGATACTTTAGGATCAGGTAAAGCACCAGAAGAAACACTCAAAGATTCCATTGCATTTTGGGAATGCTGATTGGCTTTAATCCAGGGATCGTGCTTATGTGCTAACTGTATTGCTTGTGTTAGTGATAAAATTTTAGTTTGTTGATCTGAAAGATGCGCCGCATTCAACACTTGAGGTTGGCCTATCAATAAAAAGCCAACAGCAACGCAGTAACACAATTGAGCAGAGCGAAGTATATATTTCATTTTGGTGATCCATTTTAGCTATAAGTCATTTGTTCTAAACTCAGATATTTCAAAATCTAAGATTGTTAAAATAATTAAAATTGCTTCGAAGATGAATGGATTTAAAATGAAGAGCTATTTTTACCAGACGGATCGAGGCAATACTAAGCTAAAATAGGAGGGCGATATAAAGACGTGGAGGTTTGGCTAGGAATCAGAGTTGTTTCAAAATAGACTCTATTTGAAGAAATGCTAGTGATGCTTAGTGGTATGATATTAGTTAATGCTAAAACTAAGCAACTACTCATATTACAGTGGTTGTTATCAGAACAACAATCCGCCATGCCAGAACCTTGGCTAGCTTCCATATTAGACATATCGTGATTCATTAATGACATGTCATGATTCATAGATGGTTGAGATTGAACTATCATTTTAGCAGGCATATTAGTTGTTACAGACATACTCATTTTTACAAACATAGTACAAGAGAAACGCGCAGATGCCATTGCTTGCCCAACAAAGATCAGCAATATTATCGAAACAAAAATGTTGTTTTTGCCTTTTGACACGTTTGAAAAGAACCCATATGAAAGTATTTATTCTGTGTAGTAAGATACACCTAATGGCAAAAAATTTCAATTTTGCTTATTAATTTATATGCTGTTTCTTTGAAGTTCTTTTTCAGTATATTCATCCGTAAACTAAAAATACGACCTATAGCACTAAAATATGACGC
>CAZRPK010000020.1:22950-34279 GCA_964601915.1 uncultured Kangiella sp.
TCAGTATATTCATCCGTAAACTAAAAATACGACCTATAGCACTAAAATATGACGCTAGTTAGTTATTTTAGCGATATACCTTCATATTTCATGGTAAAATTCTGCCAGTTTACTAAGCTAATACTCATATATAATCTAAATACTTAATACTCGATTCATTCAAGAGGATATGAAAATGAAACAACCTGTTCGCGTAACAGTCACTGGAGCCGCTGGGCAAATTTGTTATTCGTTACTTTACCGTATCGCTTCTGGCGAAATGTTAGGTAATGATCAACCAGTAATTTTGCAGTTATTAGAAATAACACCCGCGTTAGGAGTTCTAGAAGCAGTAAAAATGGAACTCAATGATTGTGCTTTTCCGCTTTTAGAAGATGTGATCTGTACAGATGATCCGAAAGTAGCATTTACTGGTTCTGATTATGGTTTAATGGTAGGCGCTAAACCTCGTGGTCCAGGCATGGAAAGAGCTGATCTGTTAAAAGATAACGGAAAAATATTTAGTACACTAGGAAAAGTAATTAATGACGTAGCCAATCCTGAAATGAAAATTGTGGTTGTTGGTAATCCAGCCAATACAAACGCCTATATCTTAATGAAAAATGCTCCAAATCTAAATCCTAAAAATATTACCGCATTAATGCGTCTTGACCATAATCGAGCGATTTATCAACTTGCAGAAAAATCTGATAAATCAATGAATACGATTAAAAAAATGACTATTTGGGGAAATCATTCGACTACACAAGTACCTGATATAGCACATACAACTATTGGCGGCGAAGCAGCTCCAAACCTCGTTGATTCTAAGTGGGCAAATGAAGAGTTTATCCCTAAAGTAGCAAAACGTGGTGCGGAAGTAATTGCTGCAAGAGGCTCGTCATCTGCAGCATCTGCAGCAAATGGCGTGATTGACCACATGAACTCTTGGGTTCTTGGTACAGAAGATGGTGACTGGGTTTCTATGGCTGTTTGTTCAGATGGCTCTTATGGAATAGAAGAAGGTTTAATTTATTCTTACCCTGTAACTTGTAAAAATGGCGACTGGTCAATCGTAACTGATCTTAAAAATAGTGATTTTATCACTGAGAAAATGAAAGCGTCTGAAGCGGAATTACAAGAAGAAGCGAAAACTTGTTCTGATCTGTTTTAGATTTAAAACCTGTCTTTTAAGTTTAGAACATATGAAAAATAAAAATGGGGCTTAATAGCCCCATTTTTTATCACCAATTAATTTAAAAAAATAAAACTATTTTAGGTTTATAAAATGTTCTCGATAATAACTCAACTCTTCAATTGATTCTTTCACGTCATCAAGCGCTAAATGTTTATTCTGTTTTTTAAAACCTTTTAAAATTTCCGGTTTCCAACGTGATGCTAGTTCCTTTAAGCTACTCACATCTAAATTTCGATAATGAAAAAAGTCTTCGAGCTTTGGCATGTATTTCACTAAAAATCGTCGATCTTGTCCAATGCTATTACCACACATCGGTGATTGTCCTTTTGTTACCCATTTTTCTAAAAAGTGAATTGTTTCTTGCTCAGCCTTAGCATCGTTAATCTCAGATCCTAAAACTCTCGCAGTCAAACCTGAATCACCATGATGCTGCGTACACCAATCATCCATAGAATCCATTAATTCTTGAGACTGATGAACAATCAGCGCAGGACCTTCTGCTAAAATATTAAGATCTTTATCGGTCACAATCGTTGCTATTTCAATAATTCGTTCTTTATCCGGATCAAGCCCAGTCATTTCTAAATCAATCCAAATGAGATTTGTTTTTTTATCCACGAAAAATTATTACCTTTTTAAAAATATTCTACAAGAAAGTTCACAAAACGTCTTATTGTATAGTTTAGCAGGAAATAGAGGCTTTGCTATACTCAGATACAATAGTTCAAAGTAAAAACAACAAAACCAGCACAAAATATGCTGGCTTTTAAAATGGAATAGTTAATATGCAAGTTTCTGCTAGTTTTCCAATAGTTCACCTATCTGAGAAGCCGGAATTCCAAAACCACCAAAGGGCTGAATATAATCGACCTGATATTGACTCCCTAAAAACCAATTTTGAATAGTAATTTGGTCGTTAGAATTATTCGAAGTAATTACTAAATCATCTCCAATTTGAGAGTAAACTAAAACAGATTCAATCATATCATCAGTAAAAATTAACCAGTCGACACCATCGTCACCCACAGAGTTGTCAATGCTATCTAGACCGTCTCCGGTTCCATAAACGTAGGTATCATCACCACTACCTCCTATCAGTAAATCATCGCCAGCATCTCCACCGAGTTGATCATTTCCATCACCGCCAAATTGAATATCTGCATCGCCTCCGCCATCAAGATAATCATCGCCAAGACCACCAGATAAATAATCCTCACCATCAAAACCAAACAGTTGATCATCACCACCTAAAGCAATTAAATAATCACTTTGATTGCCAATGTACAGCTGTTCTGCATTATCAGTACCCGTTAATTGATTGGCATAGTCGCTTGGATCAGGTTCATCCCACTCTTCTGAAATAGGAGGTTCTAGATCATTATTATCTTCGTCACCATCTCCTGGTAATTCATCATCATTCAACAGATTATCTATTTCGCTAGCGGGTATGCCGGTCGAGCCTGATGGTTGAATATAGTCTATGTGGTAGTCAGCACTGACAAACCAATTAAGAACAGTCACTTGATCGGTTGAATCATTGATCGTAATAATTAGGTCATCGTTATTCCTAGTGTAAACCAACCGTTCACTCGTTATATCATCAGTAAATATCAGCCAATCAACGCCTTGATCGGTTGTATAGTTGTTGATGGTATCTTGGCCACTATTCGGTCTAAATACATAAATATCATTGCCTTCACCGCCATTTAAATAATCATTTCCGAGATCTCCGCCCAATTGATCATCACCTGCCCCACCAATCTGAATATCATCACCGGCACCGCCATCAAGATAATCATCTCCATCACCACCATTTAAGTAATCATTACCTAATAAACCAAATAACTGATCATCACCGCCTAAACCTAAGACGTGATCGTTTTGATTAGAGTAATATAGTTGCTCACCCTCATCCGTTCCCACCAGAGTATAATCATAGTCCGAAGGATCAGGTAGTTCATCAACTACCGGAGGCTCTCCGCCTAATGCCATCACTGAAATATTGACACTTGCAGTTGATTCTAACTCCCCATCGGAGATCGTATAACTAAAACTGGCATAACCGCTATAACCCGCGTCAGGGGTAAAAGAAATGGTTTGTTCGATGGTATTTAATAGCGCAACACCCGCTTGACCGTCAAACACACTGAGCAATGTTAATGCATCGCCATTGAGATCGATATCATTAGCTATTAACTCGCTAACTGTAATTGTTAAGATTGAATTCTCATTCACCTTAAAACCAAAATCAGCATTGGCAATTGGAGCAAAAGGAATATTTGCTAGCACCCTATCTCTCACTTGATCTTGAGTCCATGTTGTTTCGCCAAAAATAAATTCCATTGATTTAATGATATTCAAACTAGTGTCCGTAATTTCTAAGGCACCGATAAAAGTGACCTGATCACCCCGATCATTCCAATTCAAGATTAAGTCTGTTTTTGCTTCGTTCATCGTAAACTGAAAATCATTTTCTGTTAAAGAGGAAGGAAAGTGGTAATACAAGTTTTCACTCGTCGTATAACTCGCCACCCGATCAACACCGTCACCTATTTCAAAATGGACATGCGTATTTTTGTCTATATGAAATGTATCTGCTCCAGCACCACCACTAATATGATCTACACCATCGCCGTCATAAATGTCGTCATCACCAGCTTCAGCAAATACATAATTATTACCGCCGCCCAAATAAATGTCATCATCTCCATCACCGCTGTATATCAAATCATCACCGTTTTCAGCATAAATAGAGTCTTGTAGATTAGAGCCAAAAATAATGTCATCATCATCACTTGCATTGAATTCATAAGAGTTAATATTAGAGCTAATATAAGTTTTGATATTACCGTAATCAATTGACCAGCTAGATAAATAATCATCGATATTGCTTTGGTTTTTTAAATCCAAATAGACACCATCAAACGCCACATTTAATAAATCTGTTGGCTCTTGCTCACTGAACTCAACCGATATTTGCTCATCAATACCATAATCTTTATTAAATAAATAAATCCTAATAAAGTCTTTGGGTAAAGAGGGCATTTCATCATCAGCTAAACCACTTCTCCAATCGTTTGTACCAATGACTAAATCATTACCAAAGCGATAATATTTCACATTACTTTCAAGAATGGTTTCATCAAAAACTAAAATCTCAGAAGCACCTTCTGTTATTGACCAAAAAATATCCATTTCATGCCCTTTGGAGAAAAGAAATCGGTTCATGCCCTCCCCACCAGATAAACTATCATCACCAATGCCACCAATTATAATATCATCTCCTTTTTTTCCATTTATATAGTCGTCTCCAGCTCCCCCATAAAGCTCATCGTTATCAATACCGCCATGAAGATTATCATTTCCCGCAAGCCCATAAATGGTATCAAAATCTTTAACCACAAAAACGACATTATCTTCATCATCAATATAATGTTGTATTCGTTGTCTTAATTCTTCACTATCCCAAACGGCACCATTACTAAAGACTATTAGATCGATGGGTAAACGTAATTCGCCACCACTAAAGAAGTTCTCTACTATGATCTGATCATTTTGACTTCCATAGTTTATCCAGAGCGAATTACTAACCTCTGGACTTCTGTATAATTGAACGTCCTCAGGCAAAATTCCACTCAAAAATTGAACGGTATCTAATTCGGTATATTGAGCATTATCGTTGTAAAGCGTGCTAATTGTATCAATGCCATCACCAAGCGCGAATACAAAAACATCATCGCCATAACCGCCTCTTAAAATGTCATTACCGACTCCACCGGTTAACGTGTCATTTCCTGAACCACCAGATAACCTATCATCGCCTTCAATCCCACTTAATAAGTCATCGCCTGAACCACCGTTAAGAACATCATCTCCATCAGTTCCTACAAAACCATTTTCAGTATTGATGTCAATGAGAAGTGGAGCAATCCCTGTGTAAGCACTTGGATCAGCCGCAACAATGATCACATTCACATCACTTGTGTCACTAATACCGGGGGTTCCTGAAAGCGTTAAACTGACTTCATCAAAAGATAGCCAACTGGGAAATTCACTGCCATCACTCATAAAAGCGCGAACTTCAAGTTGATCGCCATTAGGATCACTAAACAGATCCGTTGGAATGGTAAAGTTAAATGCTTTGCCTAAATCAACCGATTGATCTGCTAGAGTATAATTGGCAACTGGTGAACGATTACCCGTAATCAAAGCTTCAATATCTGTAACAGAAAGAGAACTTCCATTAGCAAATTGTAGTGATTCAACTTTAAAATCTGATTCTTGGAACCAGCCTAAAATATAAAGCGCATCTTTAACTTCTAAATTATTTTCGTCAGTCGTTGTCATGTTAATCAACAAACCATTCTTTTTTTCTTCAACCGTAATATCGTTTGATAAAATTCCATCAGTAAAAATAATTTGATCAACTCCTGACTCATCAAAAATTAAATCACTGCCATCCCCCGGTGAAAAGTAATAAATATCATTGCCTGTACCGCCAACCACTTGATCATTACCTTTTCCTGCGGTAATTAAATCATCGCCCGCTTTGGCATCAATTTCATCAGCACCCGATAATGCATCAATGACATCATTAGAATCACTAGCGGTTATTTGATCGGCAAAAGAGGTTCCTGTAAACGTTGATGCCACATCACCTAAATTGGTTAAATCAATATTTTCATTATCAAGGTTTAAGGTATTTAAATAACTCGATGAATCTGCATTAAACCAATTGGTTAAAGATAGCTGTTCATATTCAACCCCATCAATATTGACCGTTTGCATACTATAAATATACCCTGCGTCAGATAAAGCCACCGGATCAATCCAGCTTTCAGGCGATGAAGCTGTTGTTGATGCCGTTTCACCTGTTGTTGCTGTATTTGCTTGTGATTGAGTCGTTTGCCCTTCTACAACTTGTCCTTCAACTACAATCGGTAAATAATTAATCAGTAAAGAGTTATTGGTTCTCAAAAAGCTTAACTCTTCCGCAGTAACTCCACTAGCTAATGGGATCTCTGTCGTGGTGGTTGGTGCTGGAGTGTGTTCTTGAATTAAGTAACTCAAACTAACACTGGTACCATTGGAAAAATTAACATTCCACGCTCCACCCATGCTATTACTCTGAATAAAAACTGAGTCGTCAGCGGCATAATCTAAAAATACACCAGTATCATTGATCGCCACTGAAATAGATTGAAAACTAATGCCTGCGCCAAAATTAATTTGATTCGCCCCTTCACTGTCTTCAATTAGAGTTGATCCATCACCATAATTGGCGATGTAAGTATCATTCCCAGCATTGCCTCTCAATGTATCAGTCCCTTGACCACCACTTAAAACATCATCACCTGCATCGCCTTGCAAAATATCATTACCGGAACCACCCGATAATCGATCATTACCATTCTCGCCATACAAATAATCAATCCCCGAGCCGCCGACTAAAATATCATTGCCTTCACCGCCAACTAACTGATCATCATCAGCGCCGCCATCTAATAAATCATCACCTGCTTGCCCGTGTAAAATATCAACACCTTCGCCACCAAATAATTGATCGTTATCGTCTTCTCCCTGGAGTTGATCATCACCTTTTCCGCCATCAAGAACATCATCGCCTTTGCTTCCAACTAAAATATCATTACCATCTTGACCAAATAAACGATCATTGCCACCTTGTCCAATTAATTGATCATTACCTAAGCCACCATAGAGAATATCATCACCGTGAATGGCTTCATCCAGCTCAGAATAATCACCCCAAAGAAAATCATCGCCGTCATCACCATATAAAGTATCATCGCCGCCAAAACCATAAAGGCGATCAACACCTGCGCCGCCATGAAGAATATCTTCACCGTTATATTTTGGATCATTTTCAACTTGAAAAACGGATAGGTTGTCAGCATCTTCACTGCCAAGCGTTGTACCATCCGCATAAATGTAATCGTTTCCATCACCGCCAAAAATAGTATCGTTTCCCGATCCGGCAAATACGCGATCATTGCCATTTCCAGCGGAAATTAAATCATCGCCTGCAGCATCTTTCACTTCATCGCGGTATACAATATATTGCAAGGAACTATCGAAATCGAGAAGAATATCTACATCGCCATAAATCAAATCATCGCCGTCACCACCTTCAATTTTGTCTGAGTGTGCGCCACCAAAAATCATGTCATTTCCTGCGCCGCCAAATAAAAAGTCATTGCCCGCATTGCCATAAATTTGATCATCACCTGCATCACCAAAAAGCGTATCGTTTTGAATCTCAGCATCATAAGTTAACATTGCGTCCTGAAATCCCTGATAACCATATTCATAAGTTGAACCGTCTTCCGTTAAATAAGTAAATTGATAAATCGATCCACCAAGCAATGTATCATTACCATCCCCACCTTCTATCCAGTCGTTGCCTTCTATACCTACTTCACCATTTCCAATTCCAAAACCAGTTCCAAAACCAATCGGACTTCTCTCACCGTTAACTGTGTCATCACCGCCACCTGCTTGAATAAAATCTTCACCGCCATCGCCATGAATATATTCAATTTGGTCATTGCCAAAAATTCGATCATCACCAATACCTGAAACAATGGTTCCAGCAAAAACAGTGTCATTGGTCACTATTTGGTTATCAGTTATTGTTTTTCGTGAGCAACCTCCAGTATTGTTGAAAATAATTTCTTGGCTAAGGTAAATATAACCCTTGCTATCTGGTAAGCCTGTATTTACTTTTTGACATTGATTAGTCGTTTCGCCGATTGGCGTATTGATAGACGTAAGAAGCATGGTTTTAACAGTGGTATCTTCAACCTCCTCAACCTCCGTTGGTAAATTAATACCAAGGTTGCCGTTAGTGAATTTTGGAATGGTCACACTGGCTTGTAGTTTTTCATTTTCTTCAAATTGAATGATTAATGTATTTTCAATTAACGAGTAACGGATTTCTTTTTCTTTGTTATAATAAATGTTCACGTTCTCGGATTTGCGAATTGCGCCAGAGCCATCCACGATTTTATTTTCATATTTTATTACGCCAATATCATCACTTTTATCATCTTCAAAATTAAATATTTGATCATAACCTGAGTTTTTTGTGAAAACATAAGTGTCGTTGCCTTCGCCGCCGTCTAGAGTGTCTTTTCCTTTTCCGCCTTCGAGGGTGTCGTCGCCTGTTCCGCCAAGTAATATGTCGTTGTTATCACCGCCATTTAATGTGTCTATTCCGGGACCGCCTTCTAAATGATCATCACCAGCAAAGCCATCTAACGTGTCGTTACCTAAAAGACCATATAAGTGATCTGACTCTGTTGCTCCATCAATTAAATTACCAGAGTCATTATCGAATACAACATTAGTTTGTACGCCTAACTGATTAGAAGAATTAAAGAATATTTCTCTTCCTTCTCGTAAATAAGAAGTAATGCCACTTTCTACTAAGGCAAACTTATCGGTGATATTATTATCTATACTAAGACGAGCTCGATTCAATTTATTATTTTCTAGCTCGGCTACCAACATACTCGATAAGTCATAAATGGCGGTTTTAGAAAAATCATCAGGATTAATTTGACCATACTTGGCAGATGCATGTTTAAAGATAAAAGATAAGCCATTTAAAGCCGAATAGATTAAACTCTTTGTTGATGTTTCATCAGTTTCAGAATCACTTATTAATACTGTTGCTGTTTTACCAGATAGGGAGTCTACCACGGCATCATTAAGAGTCGACTTAGAGTTAGCTTCTATCGCATCCCATAAATTAACAGCTGTTGTATCAAACATCAGTTTATTGAGCGCGATTGCCATTATATCCAAATCTTGTGATTCAACAGCGTTAGAAGAATCCATAATAGAGGAATGCATGGCTAAATTATAATTGGGTGCAACTTGATTAAAATTCCATGCAACGCCAAGTGAATCCACTAATAAACCCGAGCTATGAGAATCTAAAGCAGCCCAACCAGGAAAAAAGTTATATTCAATATTGACAGGAATACGTATACCATTTTGCATAAATTTAGTATCACTGGTTGTCAGCTCAGGTCCATCTTCTGCAAACACATTTGATGCAGTTATATAATTATTATAATCCGAAGCTCCGCCAATTTGAGAATAGAAAATGCCTTCATTAAATGGTCTAAATTGATAATCACTGTAAACACTTTGAATTTTTTGACCAATCACTAATTCAGCTGCACGAAAGACCGAAGCCCCCCAACCTGCAGTACCAGCTGAATTATAGGTGTAAGAGTCCTTTGCATTAGTAGAAAACATGCGTCCAAACGCAGAGGTTAAATTGCCACCTAAGCTATGACCAACGCCATTAACTGATTCATCTCCAAACCAGTTACCATGACCATATCCATCATTTCTATTACTAAATGTCACTTCGTCTCTAAATCGATCAACCACTTCTGCATATGGATAAGCCACTCCAGAGTTTGTTTTTAGTCTTTGCACGTAATTGTGAAGTTCTCTTACTTGATTAAATGGGACTCCGGTCACAGTGATGCCGATAATGTCTTCCCAATAATCAGGTCCACCATCAGTTCCGCGCGAAGCAAATGTAATTTGGCTACCACCTTTTCGCTGGAATAGTGTCGCTGAGAAATCTGATATTTCTGTATCAGGTTGATGATGTAGCAAGGAAAAATGCTCCAAAAATATACTTCTCTTCCCACTATTTATATCGCCAGCCCAGTCTTTGGCAAGCGCCACATTATTTAAATAAGAAGTTAGGATTTCATCACTTCCCTCACCAAGCGGAAATTTTACATATGATGCTGAAGCCATCATAGAATTTTGAAATAAGTCCTTTATTTCTTTTGTAGCAACTGGTTCAGCTGCAACCAAATAATTAACTCGAATAACTGCGGTTAATAGTGCAATAGCTACAATACCGTTTTTGTTCATAAATTTTATTTCCATTTTAGTTTTTCTCCCAATTAATAAATGTACGTTCTAGAATATGTTTCTCTCCCAGAATAGGACCACAACCACTAAATCTATATGGTAATAAATAACTAAAAGATACATTACCTTGTGACCCGCTTTTATAAAATGACTCAACGCTAGAAATAATAGACTCTTGCTCAAAATCATTTATATAGTAGCGACTACCACTAATACTCGTAAGCAAAACATCTTCTTCAGAATAGAATAAGCCATATCGTGCATATGGTATTGCTTGCTTTAATATTGTATCTATTTCTTTAACTTCACTACCTTTATGGTAAACAAAATTTTTCAGTTTTGCTATTTCAACTCTTGATATATAATTTCCAGATTCATCTTTCCAGTCACGATCCTTCATCGGCGCAACCACGTAGCTAGAAAAATATTTGGAATACAGGCGAGCTGTTGATCTGCTGTATATCAAGAAGATTTCTGATTGTTTTACCTTTCCACTAGGGTAAAAATTACGTGCAGTAGAACAAGCAACTTCATAAGTTACCCTTTCATAAATATATATATATAAAGGTAAAGCCCCTATTAAAATTGCCAACCCTATTCTTTTAAAAAAATAGAATCTTATTTTTGGTTTTATTTTACTAATTGCATACACATAGCAACCAACCCAAAATACTAAATAAAATATTGAAACTAATAGACCGCTCACAAAACATCCTTCGTTTGAATTATTTAAAAATGATAATCAGATGGACTAACAATCATTCCCTTTGTTTTTACAACAACTCCTTATAAACCAAGAGCTAATATAACCGATCGGTTTTAGCTCGAAAAGTACAAATATCATACGCTCAGTTATTTAAGTAAAAAGATAACTCTGTCACAGAATTATTTAAACTTTATACGAATGCCGGATCTTTTTTACTTTATTGTAATAAATATTTGCATTATCAGATTTACGAATAGCGCCCGAGCCATCCACGATTTTATTTTCATATTTTATTACGCCAATATCATCACTTTTATCATCTTCAAAATTAAATATTTGATCATAACCTGAGTTTTTTGTGAAAACATAAGTGTCGTTGCCTTCGCCGCCGTCTAGAGTGTCTTTTCCTTTTCCGCCTTCGAGGGTGTCGTCGCCTGTTCCGCCAAGTAATATGTCGTTGCTGAGGGATCCCCACGAAATATTATCCCTCACTACGGATTTTTGAGTAAAGTCAGCAATGG
>CAZRPK010000021.1:0-34272 GCA_964601915.1 uncultured Kangiella sp.
TTTTCTTTAAATATCCCCATCACAAATATGTTCAATGTCTTCTCAATCAAACGTTAATTTGGTTGAGAAGACATTGATAATATTCCCTTAACAGCCTTCTAATAAAATCTTTATTACCTCAATATCATCTTCATTACTCTTAGTAATTCCTAATATTCGTGAATTCTATAATTTAGTTCTAGCTATGGCTCGATTTTTGCTTTTTGCTTAAAAGAACTTAATTAAGCGCTCAAGTTGGGATAATTATGAGCTTAAATGATGTATTTTTGACTAAGGCTGTTAGCAGTGTCAGATATATGTCATTTGTAACTCTCAATTAACACTAATTACAGTTAAAGCGCGAGTGGAATTGAAATATGGCAGAATCTTTAGCTAACTCTTCGCTACCTACGTCAAGATTACAAGGTATCCCTTCATTGGGCACGCCTATTTTGCTATTGGCTTTGTTAGCGATGATGACACTACCAATACCAACTTTATTATTGGATATGTTGTTTACTTTTAATATCTCGCTTGCTTTAGTGGTTGTGCTAGCAACTGTTTATTCCGAACGACCTTTAGATTTTTCAGTTTTTCCAACCATTCTTTTGGTTGCTACATTAATGAGATTAGCGCTAAACGTTGCATCAACACGTGTCGTTTTAATGAATGGTCATTCAGGTCCAGGTGCCGCTGGTGATGTGATTGAATCCTTTGGTTCTGTTGTTATCGGTGGGAATTACGCGGTTGGTTTGGTTGTTTTTGGAATATTGGTGATTATCAATTTTGTTGTAGTAACAAAAGGTGCAGGACGTATTTCCGAAGTTAGTGCACGATTTACCTTAGATGCAATGCCTGGAAAGCAAATGGCAATTGATGCAGACTTAAACGCTGGTTTACTCACTCAAGAAGAAGCTAAAGCTCGGCGTTCAGAAGTTTCAGAAGAAGCTGATTTCTACGGATCTATGGATGGTGCTTCAAAGTTTGTCCGTGGAGATGCTGTTGCGGGTTTGCTAATTCTATTTATTAATATCATTGGTGGTGTAGCGGTTGGTATGGCTCAGCATGGATTGGATTTTTCAACCGCTATGCAATATTACGCTTTGTTAACGATTGGAGATGGGTTAGTCGCACAAGTTCCCGCGTTGCTCTTGTCAACATCGGCAGCCATTATGGTGACTCGCCAAAACTCCGCGCATAATATGGGTGAAATGTTGGTCACCCAATTAATTATGAAACCTTTAGTTTTATATGTTACTGGTGGCGTGCTATTTGTTATGGGAATTATTCCAGGTATGCCTCATCTACCATTCTTAATTCTAGCAAGTAGTTGTTTTGCAGGCGGATACCTAATTAATAAAAAACAACTAGCCAATGAATTAAAGGAAGAGGAAATCATTGCTAACGATCAAATGAACGAAGCGGAACCTGTGATGAAAGAGCTCAGTTGGGAAGATGTTCCCCCAGTTGATCAAGTCGGACTTGAAGTGGGTTATCGTTTGATTCCCATGGTTGATCCTGCACAAGATGGCAAATTGATGGGGCGTATAAAAGGGGTTCGAAAAAAGATATCTCAGGAGCTAGGCTTTTTAGTTTCTTCGGTTCATATTAGAGACAACTTAGATTTATCACCCAATGCCTATCGAATTTCTATTCAAGGTGCAACGGTTGGAGATGCTGAAGTCTACCCTGATAAAGAGTTAGCGATTAATCCTGGGCAGGTATTTGGCAAACTAGAAGGGATTGAAGCAAAAGATCCGGCTTTTGGACTTGAAGCGGTTTGGATTGATACTAATCAAAAAGATAACGCACAAGCATTAGGTTATACCGTGGTTGATGCTAGTACAGTTATTGCCACTCATCTAAGTCATTTATTACAATCAAATGCAGCTGATTTATTTGGTCACGAAGAAGCCGAGCAAATGTTAAAGGCTTTAGCTAAAACCGCCCCCAAATTATCAGAGACACTTATTCCCGATATCATTCCATTAGGAACATTGGTAAAAGTTTTACAAAACTTATTGGTAGAACAAGTACCAGTAAGAGATTTAAGAACAATAGCCGAAACTTTGGCGGAATTTTCTTCAAGGAGTCAAGATCCTGCCATATTAACAGCTGCGGTGAGGGTGGCTTTAAACCGTTTAATCACTCAAAACATCAATGGATTAGGCGAGGAGATCCCTGTAGCAACATTAGCTCCCGATTTGGAACAGATTTTGCAACAGTCGATAACAGGTAATGGTGATGATGTCGTTGGAATTGAGCCTGGTCTTGCTGACAGAATTCAAACGTCTTTAAATGAGATAGTTGCTCAGCAAGAAGCCGCAGGTCAATCATCCATTTTGTTAGTGTCGCCAAGTATCCGCCCATCATTAGCAAAATTTGCTAGATTTGGTGTAAAGGGTTTACATGTTTTAAGTTATCAGGAAATTCCTGACAATAAGCAAATTAAAGTGATAGCGACCGTGGGTAGTCAAGATTCATAGTCAGTTGATTTTTTAGAGCTATTTTAAGAGTAGGACGAGCATGAAAATAAGACGTTTTTATAGTAAAAGCATGAGAAACGCTTTAAAACAAGTGACCGATGAATTTGGTAATGATGCTGCAATTTTGTCGAGCCAAAAAACACCTAGTGGTGTAGAAGTTATTGCGGCACTTGATTATGATGCAGAGCTATTGCCTGAATCCATTTCTAGTCTAGCTAAAAGAAAGGATGAGGTTATTGATCAATTAAAACATGTCGTTCAGTCAAATCAGCTCGCCTCAACAAAAGCAAATAATGAATCTAATATTAGTCATTTAAAAAACCGGAGAATCAATCATCAAGAGGAAAGGATCACTCAAAATAGCGTTAAGCATGCGCAAAGCTATAACCAAGTCTCCTCTGTAGACACTAATATTTTACCAAGTTTAAAAAGTGCTAGTTTAAGTCAATCGGATAAAGTTTCAGAGCAACATGAAGGTTTTTCCAAGTATTCTAATCACATTCCTGAAACTCAGTTTAAAAAAGAATCGTTATCAAGTGCACCTATTTCAGAATTTAACACTAAGTCAAAGAGTGCTAATCCGATTGAATGGTCGACTGATCCCGGGTTAATTGCAATGAAAGAAGAGATTGGACTCATGCGTTCTATGATGAAAGAACAACTTGATGGAATTGGATGGGAACGTTTGACAGAAAGAGATCCCGTTTCTGCGATGTTAAATCGACGTTTATACTCTTTGGGTGTAAGCCAACAAATAATCGACCAACTTATCCCAAGAGTAAACTCCAAGCTCGATCCTGAATGTTGTTGGCAGAATTTGTTAGCTATCTTGGCAAAATCTATTCCTACTGATCAAACCAACATCATTAGTAACGGCGGTGTACTTGCTTTTATGGGGGGATCTGGATGCGGTAAAACAACCACCATCGCAAAATTAGCCGCTCGATATGTGATTAAGCATGGTCAAGATTCTGTTGCATTAATTACAACAGATAATTACCGAGCGGCAGGTCGCAATCAGTTACAAAATTTTGCCAAAATTCTTAATTTACCCGTTGCCCAGGTTACACAAAAAAATACACTTGAGCAGTTGATAGAAAAGTTTTTTAACAAAAAATTGATATTAATTGACACACCTGGAATGAATAGAAACGATAAGGATATTGTGAAACATTTAGGCTGTTTAAATAACCTGTCTGGTGCGGCAGGAGCGAGTGATGGTTCAGTCATTGCAAATCGTCCAATAAAGAAATTATTATTATTGCCTGCAACTCATCAACAATCAGTACTACAACAATCTTTAAACCTGTTTAAAGCTTATTCACCTGATAGTTGCATTGTTACAAAGTTAGACGAAGCAGCTAGCCTAGGAGAGATATTGAGCTTATTGATAGAAAACCAACTACCAGTTTCTTATACAACCAATGGTCAAAAGGTTCCGGAAAATATTAGAGTAGCTAGAAATCACCATTTAGTAAGTAAAGCCGTATGGCTTAGCAATAAATACAAATCTCAAAATAAGATAATTGTATCGGCAGAGAGAAAAATGATGAAGATAGCTGGTTAAATGGATCATTTTTAATGGTGATTTTTAAACTATATTGTTCATTAACAAAGCGCGGTGATATAGCAAATACTGGTCTATGCTTTATAGAGTGCGTAAAAATAACAAAAAATAACCACAGGAGAGGGTTTCTTTGAGCCAAATTATAGAACTATCATCAATAAAGCGAGAAAAATTATCACCTATGCAACACTCAATGCAATCGTCAAACACCTCAATAAAACCCGTTAAAGTTATCGCGGTAACTGGTGGTAAAGGTGGAGTTGGTAAAAGTAATATTTCGGTTAATTTAGCCATTGCTTTATGTCGGCTAGGTAAAAAAGTGATGCTTTTAGATGCTGATTTAGGCTTGGCTAACGTTGATATTATGCTGGGATTGCATAGCAAACATAATTTAGCAGATGTTTTGAAAGGTGATTGTGAATTAAAAGATATTATTTTAGAGGGTCCTAGTGGTTTACAGGTCGTACCGGCTTCTTCTGGCACAAAGAGTATGTCAGAACTTTCTGTCATGGAGCACGCTGGTATTATTCAAGCATTTAACGATATAGGTCAAGATATCGATATTTTAATCATCGATACGGCTGCTGGAATAACAGACATGGTGATTAATTTCATTCAAGCAGCGCAAGATGTATTAGCAGTTGTTTGTGATGAACCGACTTCTATTACCGATGTATATGCTCTTATGAAGGTGCTCAATAAAGAACACAATTTATCTCGATTCAATGTTCTAGCCAACATGGTTCAAACTAGCAAACAAGGTCGTGAAATGTTTGCTTCATTGAGTGCTGTTTGTAATCGTTTTTTGGATGTTACCTTAAATTATATGGGCTCAATTCCGTTTGATGATCATGTTCGAATGGCGGTAAAAAAGCAAAAACCTTTAATAGATGTTTATCCACGAGCACCGAGTGCAATTGCTATTAAAAGTTTAGCAAAAAAAGTAGAGCAGTGGCCTACACCTATGACCCCAAGTGGAAATATAGAATTTTTTATGGAAAGACTTGTTTCGTAAAATGATGAGTTTAGTTTGTTTACTCAGACACAAAATTGAAAATAAATATTATAAATAACAGGAACTAATTTAAACGTGACGGGTGCAGATTCCTACAAGCAAGTACAAGGACATCATAGTGATGATTATGCTGTTCGTTATGCGCCACTCGTTAAGCGTATAGCACATCATTTGATGGCACGCTTGCCAGCAAGTGTTCAGCTAGAAGATATGTTACAAGCTGGAATGCTTGGTCTAATTGAAGCTGCTGGAAAATTTGATGCAAGTAAAGGCGCAAGTTTTGAAACCTATGCGGGAATTAGAATTCGGGGTTCCATGATTGATGAAATTAGACGAGGTGATTGGGTTCCACGATCGGTTCATAAAAATGCTCGGATGATAGCTCAGATAATTAAAGATATTGAACAAAGTACAGGTCGTGATGCAAGAGATACAGAAGTAGCCGCTAAATTAGGTGTAGAAGTATCGGAATATCGTCAAATGTTAATGGATGTTAGTAATGGGCATATGATGGATTTTGATGGCATGGGTGTGAGTGAAGACTTTTTTACTCAAGGGCTATCAGAAACAAGCCTAACTCCGTTAGAAAGAATACAAAAAGAAGATTTTAGGAATTCATTAGCGAGTGCAATAGCCACTTTACCAGAACGCGAAAAATTAGTATTAGCGCTCTATTATGATGAAGAGCTTAACCTAAAAGAAATAGGCGAAGTAATGGGCGTTAGTGAATCGCGTATTAGTCAAATAAACAGTCAGGCGATGCTCAGATTACAATCTCGATTAAAAGATTGGAAGAAATCATAAAACTAGACTAGATTTAGTGTAAGCAGGTTTAGTCGTAATAGCTCTGCTAAGTTATTGTAGAGCTTAATTTTTTGTTATTTAATTAACAAAAAACAAAATATTTATTTTCAAATATTAAATGCAGAATCATCTTAGACGGAGTGTTACCTTGGATAAGAATATGAAAATATTAGTGGTAGATGATTTTTCTACCATGCGTCGAATCATTAAAAACCTTTTACGCGATCTCGGATTCACTAATACTGAAGAAGCAGATGATGGCAATACCGCTTTACCTAAACTTCAAAATGGAAATTTTGATTTTTTAGTGACGGATTGGAATATGCCAGGGATGCAAGGTATTGATTTACTAAAAGCCGTTCGTGCAGATGAAAAACTGAAAAGTATGCCAGTGTTAATGGTAACGGCTGAGTCGAAAAGAGAACAGATTATTGAGGCAGCGCAAGCTGGTGTTAATGGTTATATAGTTAAACCATTTACAGCAGGCACTTTAGACGAGAAACTTAAAAAGATTTTCGAAAGAATTGATGGATGAATAGAATCAGAATAACTAAATGTTATTTGGTTAATGCACACCTCAAAAGGATTCAATTTAATGACTTTATCTAATAAAGATAGTTTAGAACATACCATTGCTCAAACAAAAGAGCTTCTAAATCACCTTGAAAAAAGTGAAATAGAAGATGCTCAAGATCTCATTGATACATTGGCCTCAGAAGGTGATGAAGATCTATTTATAGAAATAGGTAAGCTAACTAGAAACCTACATGAGGCACTCTCGAATTTTAGAATGGATTCTAGAATCACAAGTATGGCAGCATCTGAAATTCCTGATGCGAAAGAAAGATTAACTTATGTGATAGAAAAAACTGAAGAAGCCGCAAATAAAACCATGGATATGGTTGAGAGTTGTACGGATCGCTCTAAAACAATGTCGAGTGATGCCGATGATTTATTAACAGAATGGAAAAAGCTATATTCACGAGAGTTAGAGCCAGGTGAGTTTAGAACATTATGTAAAAAAATAGAAAAACATTTAGAAAAAAATAAAAATGACGCGGATGAACTTCATTCTGAATTAACTGAAGTATTATTGGCTCAAGATTATCAAGACCTTACTGGGCAAGTGATCCGCCAAGTCATAGAGCTTGTTCAGGATGTGGAAGAAAGTATGGTCAATATCATCAAAATGTTTGGCAGTATGGAAAGTTACGAATCTGCAAAGACTGAACCGTTAATTAAAGAAGGTGTAGAAGGTCCTGTTATTGATAAATCTAAAAGAGATGATATTGTTAAAGGTCAAGATGATGTTGATGATTTGTTGTCGAGTTTAGGTTTCTAGGGAGTTATTAATGTCTTTTGAAGCTGATGAAGAAATCCTCCAAGACTTTTTAATTGAAGCCGGAGAAATACTTGAAGAAATGTCTGAGCAACTCGTTGCTTTGGAAAATGAACCTGAGGACATGGAGCTTTTAAATGGAATATTTAGAGGTTTTCATACCGTAAAAGGTGGTGCTGGTTTCTTAAACCTAACAGCATTAGTAGATATATGCCATATCACAGAAAATATTTTTGATATTTTAAGAAATGGCGATAAAGTAGCAGATGCCGAATTAATGGATTACATACTAAAGGCGCTCGATTTTGTTAATGAAATGTTCGATGCGGTACGTGCTGGAGAAAATCCTGAAGATGCCGATCCTAATTTTTTAAAGGAATTAGGTGCCTTTGCTACTACTACTGCTGATGATGAACAAGTTGTCGAAAAATATAAAGAAGTAGAGATCATTCAAGATTCAAACGAGCCAATTAGTGATGACGAGTTCGAGACATTACTTGACGAATTACATGGCTCTAATCCAGTTAGTAATGACAAGTCTAGTGAAGATGTAAATAAGAAAATAACACCAAAATCATCGAATGATGAAATAACAGATGACGAATTTGAATCACTACTTGATGAACTTCATGGTAAAGGTGACTCGCCATCAAATGATAGTAACGATTCCAATTCTAGTAAACCAATCACAACCCCTGCATCTAGTGACTCTGAGATGATCGGAGATGATGAATTTGAATCATTACTTGATGAATTACATGGTGTGAATAAAGGACCAACTAAAGAAGAGAAAATAAAACAGCCTGCCAAAACAACTAAGCCTGCTAAAAAGGAAGTTAAAAAAGAGGCTAAAAAAGTAGTTGCTAAACCAAAGCCAGCAATGGATAAAAAGAAAAAACCAACTAAAAAATCTAATGCGATAGTTACCGAAGCAACCGTTCGAGTCGATACAAAACGTTTAGACGATATCATGAATATGGTTGGCGAACTGGTTCTTGCGAGAAATAGATTAAAAACTGTTTCCTCTCGAATGAAAGAAGAAGATAGCGACTTAGCAAAAGCTGTTTCTAATTTGGATATCGTGACCGCTGATTTACAGGGCGCGGTTATGAAAACTCGAATGCAACCTATTAAGAAAGTATTTGGACGTTTTCCTCGGGTCGTCAGGGATTTAGCCAGAAGTTTAAAGAAAGAAATTAATTTGAAAATGGTTGGAGAAGAAACTGATTTAGATAAAAATTTAGTTGAAGCGCTTGCAGATCCTTTAGTTCATCTTGTTAGAAATTCAGTTGATCATGGTGTGGAAATGCCAGAAGAACGAGTCGCTGCTGGTAAAAGTAGGACAGGAACAATTACATTGTCAGCGACTCAAGAAGGCGATCATATTATGCTAACCATCAGAGATGATGGTAAAGGAATGGATGCTGATATATTACGAGGGATTGCCGTAGAAAAAGGTATGATGGATAAAGAAGCCGCAGATCGTTTGACTGATAATGAATGTTATAACTTAATTTTTCAAGCAGGTTTTTCTACTAAAAAAGAAATTTCAGATATCTCTGGTCGTGGTGTTGGAATGGATGTTGTTAAAACTAAAATCACTCAATTAAATGGTTCACTCGATATTATTTCTAAATTGGGTGAAGGTACGACTATATTAATTAAAGTACCGTTGACCTTAGCTATATTACCAACATTAATGATTAAATTGGGTGAACAAGCTTTTGCTTTTCCATTATCTGCCGTTAATGAAATTTTTCACTTAGATTTAACTAAAACTAATACTGTTGATGGTCAATTGATGGTGGTTGTTCGAGAGAAAGCTTTACCTTTATTTTTCTTAAATGAAATGTTAGTTAATCAATTTAGTGGGAGTGAGCGAGAGCGGGAAGGTCATGTTGTTCTCGCTCAAATTGGCACTCAAACAGTTGGTTTTGTTGTTGACTCATTAGTTGGTCAAGAGGAAGTTGTTATTAAACCATTAGGTAAATCACTTCATGGCACACCTGGAATCGCAGGAGCAACAATAACAAGCGATGGTAAGATTGCGTTGATTTTAGATATACCTACACTTTTGAATCATTACGCTTGATTATTTTTAGTAACTGAATTAAGTATTTGTATTAAGGAAAACGAATGGCAATAACTGTATTAATTGTCGATGATTCAAATTTTTTCTGTAAACGAGTTGGCAAAATGTTAAATGCGGCTAGTGATATTAATGTCATTGGTATTGCTCATAATGGGCGAGAGGCAATAGATAAAGCAAAAGATTTACAACCGGATGTTATTACTTTAGATGTTGAAATGCCAGTAATGGATGGTGTTACTGCATTAAAAGAAATTGTTCAAGTTTGTAATGCTAAAGTTTTAATGTTGTCTTCTTTGACCTATGGTAATGCAAAAATTACCTTGGATGCACTAGATGCCGGTGCTACAGATTTCTTACTTAAATCTTACGAATCCCTGTCAAGCAACAGCAATGATCTCATTCAGTTATTACAATCTAAAATTAGAGAGTTAGGTCGAGCTAAAATATTCCGAAGTGCTCCAACTTATAAAGCACCAGGTCGTCAATCTACGACTAAATCATCGGTACATACGCCATTTGCGGTAGCTAGAACAGTGACTAGTAGAAAATCTAATACTATTTACAACCCATCTAAGAAAAATTACAAACTAATCGCTATCGGTGCATCAACTGGAGGACCGGTTGCTTTACAAAAGTTATTAATTCCAATCCCTGCAAACTTCCCTTACCCAATCACTATTACTCAGCATATGCCCGGAACCTTTACGGGAGCATTTGCTACAAGAATGAACGGTTTATGCAAATTAAATGTTGTTGAGGCTGAAGATGGCATGCCTTTGAAGGGCGGAACAGTTTATGTCGCTCCAGGTGGTAAACAATTAGTATTTGAAGGTACTGCAAATTCCGCAAGAATTCGTATAAAGCCTACTACTCCTAGGTTGCAATATTCACCGTCGGTTGACATTTCTTTTGGATCCGCATCCAAAATATTTGCAGGAAATGTTTTAGGGATAATATTGACGGGGATGGGAACTGATGGCACGGAGGGTTCACGATTATTGAAGTCCTGTGGTGCGAGAATATGGTCTCAAAGTGAAGCATCGTGTGTCGTTTATGGTATGCCGATGTCAGTGACAAAGGCGGGCATTAGTGAAAGAGCGATTGCGATTGAAGAATTCTCCCAAGCAATTATGAAAGAAACGGGGCAATAACGGATGCTAAAAATTATTCAAATTGAAAATAGAGTATTTAAATGGATCGCTTAACTATTGTTGGAATAATCATCGCGTTTGCTGCAATTTTTGGTGGGCAAATGATCGAAGGCGGTAGCGCTATGGCGTTAATTAACCCTTCTGCTTTTGTGATTGTTTTTGGTGGGACTTTTGGTGCTGTCATGCTACAGACGCATGGTAGAACCTTTGCTAAATCTTTGTCAATTTTAATTTGGGTATTTAAAACGCCGAACTTTCCGTTGAAAGAAACGATAATCAAAATTACTTCGTGGAGTCATTTAGCTCGTCGAGAGGGTTTGTTAGGATTAGAAAAAAGCATTAACTCAAAAATGGATCCTTATACTTTAAAAGGACTCAATATGTTAGTGGATGGAAATGATGCTGAAGCGATTAGAAGCGCACTCTATATCGAACTTGATGTGACCACAAAAAAATTAATGAGTGCATCAAGAGTTTATGAATCTCTTGGAGGTTATTCACCCACCATAGGTATTGTTGGCGCCGTTTTAGGGCTGATTCAAGTTATGGGTAATTTAACTAATCCTGAAGTGTTAGGGCAGGGAATTGCAACTGCTTTTGTAGCAACAATTTATGGTATTGGATTTGCAAACTTATTCTTCTTGCCGGTTTACCATAAATTACGATCAATCATTTCTCAGAAAGCACATTATATGGAATTGATTTTAGAAGGAATTGCTTGCATTGCTGAAGGCGAAAATCCTCGGGTGATCCAACTGAAATTAGAAGGTTTTGTGGAAAGAAATTAAAATCAGATTAAAAATGTATCCATGGATTAAAAAGTGAGAAGAATACGAAATAGTATCAATGAGCATGAGCAAGATGTTAACCGTTGGTTAATTTCCTATGCTGATTTTATTACTTTATTATTTGCATTTTTTGTTGTACTTTATTCTATATCTCAAGTTGATGTTAGCAAATATAAAGATCTTTCTGAATCTCTAGAAGGGATTTTTCGCTCTCCAGAAAAAAGTACTAAACCTATTCAAGTTGGGGACTCTAGTAAAAGTCTAACGCCTATCACTGGCGACAACTCCGAACAACCAGAACTAACTATTAATGATTCAGAAGCTGAAAATGATTTAAAAAATCAAGAAGTCATTGACTCCGAAAATTTTGCATCAAGTGAAGAGTTTAAAGATTTGGAAAATGGGCTTAAAGCTAGTTTAGGTGATCTAATTGATCAAGATTTAGCTGAGATAAAATCAGATCCTAATTGGATAAATATTGTATTAAAAAGTGGTTTGCTTTTTCCGTCGGGTAGCGATCAATTAAATGAAGGCGCTGGCTCATTAATGGAAGAGGTGTCTACTCATTTAAATGGTAATAGACAATTAATATTAGTTCATGGACACACTGATAATATACCAATTGATACAGAACGTTTTCCATCAAATTGGGAACTTTCTAGCGCAAGAGGTGTTGCTGTTGTTAGAGCGTTACAAGAACTTACGGTTATTCCAAGTCGTATGAGTGTAGAAGGGCATGGAGAGTATCAACCTGTGGCTAGTAATAGTACAGAAACTGGAAGAAAAGAAAATAGACGGGTGGTAATTTCCATCTCGCGAAAACAGAGAATTCCAGAAGATAATCTATTACAAACGAAACAACAAATACCAATAAATGATTCAATTAATAAAGTTCAAGAGAAGCAGTATGAAATCATTAAATTACCAGGTGGTGGTATATTAATTAGAGGTAAAGACAACAATAATGAGAGTAGTGTCAATGGATAGTTCAATGAATATTTGGGCCATTGCAAATCAAAAAGGAGGTGTTGGAAAAACGACTTCTGTAGCAAGCCTTGCAGGTATATTAGCGTCAAAAGGTCACAGAGTTTTAATGCTTGACTGTGATCCACAAGCTTCCTTAACGGCTTATTTTGGTTTTGATAGTGAAGAATTAGAGTCCACTCTATATCAATGGTTTTCTAACTTCCCTAAAGATCGTAAAGAAGCAATAGAACCCATTGTCCACATTGGTAATAAAGTTACACGAGAAAAAATAGTGATTGATTTAGTGCCTGGTTGTATGAGTTTAGCCACTCTAGATAAAAAATTTAACAGCAAAGAAGGAATGGGTCTCGCGATAGGAAAAACTTTAAAATTATTGGAAGCAGATTACGATTTTGTACTGTTTGACTGTGCACCCGTTTTAGGTATTTTATTAATCAATGCATTATCAGCTTGTCAAAATTTATTAATCCCGGTGCAGACAGAGTTCTTGGCTATTAAAGGTTTAGAGCGGATGATTCAAACCATTGATATGGTAGTCAAAGCTCAACACCATGATATTGGTTATACAATAGTACCAACGATGTACGATCAAAGAACAAATGCTTCTTTACATGCACATGAAACTATGAAAACTAAGTTTGAAAAACATTTATGGTCTGAGGTTATTCCAGTTGATACAAAATTTAGAGATGCTTCACGATTAAATAAAACACCCAATAGTTTATATCCGAATACCCATGGTGTGATTGCTTATGAGGCTTTAACTAATTTAGTCCTTGATATTTCAAGACAGCAACAAGTGGCTTAACGGTATCATTTGTTTAAATAAAAATGGCTAATCAACTTCACATATTAAATCAAAACCGTAGTAACAATAGCGGTTGTGATGATTCAAATAAAAAAGCAGAATTGAATGTTGGGTTACAAGAATATATTAGCGATCTACTAGTTGAACCAAATAAAGAAAAAGGATCATCGTTATTAAAAACTATTGAAAAAAAAGATGTCATTGCTTTGGCGGTTAAGAATGATTCTGTTAATCAATCTATACATAATCAAAAAAAATCAAATCAACATCAAGTAAAACAGATTGAGAGAGATACATTAAAGACATATAAAGTTTTGGAACTAGAAAAAAATAGTGAACTAAAAGAGAATAGACCTCAATTTGATGAATTTCCCGATCCACGCTTAAAAAAAGTTTCCAAACTATTAGAAAAAATAGTAACGCTACCTCTTCAAGAAACCGCGATAGAAAATAAAAATAATGCATATAAAAAAAATAAGAGAGACTCAAAAGAACAGAAAGATAAACAAGAGCAGATCCAAGCAACAAATGATAATTCATTTGTACAAAGAGAAAACAAGTCACTTCGTCATTCTCTTGATGACACTTTTCAGACCCTAATATTTGATGTTAATAATATTCCTCTCGCAGTGCCACTCATTAAGCTAGGTGGAATTGTCAATATATCTAAACAAGAAATAACGCCTCTAGTTGGTACACCAAATTGGTTTTTAGGGCTTATTCCTAATGAGCGTGGTAATTTAATGGTGATTGATACTCAACAATTTTTAATGCCAGAAAGATCTATAGTTGATGATCGAACCTACGATTACCTTATTGTATTAGATAATTCGCAATGGGCGTTAGCATGTCACAATGTGGGAGATGCCAAAAATATCAATGCATCGGATATTCGTTGGTCTAATCAATCATCAAAACGACCTTGGTTTGCCGGTATGGTTGTTGAATATATGAGTGCACTAATTGAAGTAGATGCGTTAATTAACCTGTTGGCAGAGCAAATTGTTGATTGAATCGTTTTTTTCCTTAATATTCAAAAATTACAAATATCCTCTCTTTTTTGTACTAAAAGACTTGAAATCAGTTGAAAAAACGCTATATTAGAAACTTCTAATTTAAGCTTACCAACAAGTAAAGGCTTCAATATGAATAAAATATTACTTAACATCATCATTTTAATACTTAGTACTCCCGTTATTGCTCAGTGGCATACTATACAACTGCTACCTAAGACACAATATCGATACCTAAATGGTGAAATTGAAGCCGTTAATCGAGCAACGGTATCGTCCCAAACTTCGGGTAGAATTAAAAAGTTCTATTTTGATATTGATGACTATGTAAAAAAAGGAGATGTTCTCGTTGAGTTTACTAATGAAGAACAAAAAGCAGTATATGTTAAAGCTAAGGCAAACGAAGAGTCTGCTAATGTTGCGCTAAAACAGTCAGAAATTGACTATAAACGGACTCAAGAAATATATCAGAATAAACTCATATCAAAAAGTAAACTGGATCAATCAAAGTCAAAGCGAGATGGCTTAAAAGCTAATTATAAAGCGGCAGCCGCTGCTGTGATTACTGCTAAAAAGCAATTAGATTATACAATAATAAAAGCGCCATATGATGGAATAGTAACAAAAAGGTTTGTTGAGAAAGGGGAAACTATAAGTCCGGGCAATCCAATCATTGAAGGTTTAAATCTTGTTGATTTGCGGGTGATTACTCATATACCTGAAACAATTATAGCAACAGTAAAAAATAATCTTAATGCAAAAGTATCAATTAACAATCATCACCTTTTGATTAAAGACATTACTATTTTTCCTTATGCTGATAGAGCAACACGTACATTTAAAACACGAATTGAAATTGATGCCGATAGACAAGCATTATTTCCTGGCATGACGGTTAAAGTAGGTTTTGTGATTGGTGAAAAATTGATTTTAATGCTCCCTAAATCATCCGTCATTCATCGAAGCGAACTTGCAATAGTTTACGTTAAACACAAGGAAGGACAATTATTAAGGCATATTAAATTAGGTAAGAGTTATGATGAGTTTGTTGAAGTTTTATCTGGATTAAATGCTGGAGATCAGGTTCTAATAAATACTGATACTCAGTCGTTTGGCTCTAATGTAGTAATCAATACAGTCGTCAAAAAGATATTTTCAAAAAAGAATTAAATTATGAAATATTCTATTTCAGGACGATTAGCCGAACAATTTCAGGCCAACCCTATTACTCCCTTAATTGCCATTACAGCGGTCTTGCTAGGTCTTTTTGCTGTATTAGTGACTCCCAAAGAAGAAGAGCCTCAAATTGATGTCACTTTTGCAAATGTTTACATAGCTTTGCCAGGCGCAACAGCTAAAGAAGTTGAAAATTTAATTGCATATCCTGCGGAGCAAGTGATTGACTCGATTGAGGATATCAAGCATGTCTATTCTATTTCTCGTCCCGGTCTCGCGATCATTAGTGCACAGTTTAAAGTTGGCATCAAACGCAAAGATGCCATTGTTAATTTATACAATGAAATACACTCAAATGCTGACTGGTTGCCTACGGAATTGGGTGCATCTCAACCATTAATCAAGCCAATGGGTATCGACGATGTACCGATCGTAACGGCTACCTTGTGGAGTGATAATCTGGATAAAGGGAGTTTTGAGTTACAACAAGTGGCTTATGCTTTAGAAACGGAATTAAAGCGAATTCCGAATACCAGAATTGTTAAGACAACAGGAGGACCTAAACGGGTTGTTCATATTCTTTTAAGTCCAGAAAAAATGACAGCTTATGGATTAGATTTCACTATCATTGAGAGAGCGTTAAAAGCGAGTAATTTTGTCACTCACTCTGGGCAATTATCGAGTAAAAATAAAACAATACCGGTCGAAACAGGTACTTTACTAGCCAGTATTGATGATCTTAAAGCGGTGGTAGTTTCGGTGAAAAATGGTATACCTGTTTATTTAACTGACATTGCATTGATTAGAGACGGAGCTGATAGTCCCGATACTTATGTTTGGATAAATGCCGGACAAGCTTGGACGGGAAATAAAAAACCATATTTCGCTCCCGCTGTCACTATTGCCATAGGTAAAAAAGCAGGCACCAATGCTGCGGATATCGCAAATGCAATTGTAAACATAACTCAAAAACTACGAGCAACACATATACCCAATGATGTCCATTTAGAAATTACACGTAACTATGGAAAAACAGCTGACGATAAAGCAAAAAAATTAATGACGAAATTGATGTTTGCAACAGGCTCAGTAGTTTTGCTCATCATGTTTTTCTTAGGTTGGAAAGAAGCCATAGTCGTAGGATTAGCGGTTTCAATTACTCTTGCAATTACTCTTTTTGCTTCATGGGCTTACGGATTTACTTTAAACCGAGTCTCGCTTTTTGCTCTGATTTTTTCAATTGGGATTTTGGTAGACGATGCCGTTGTAATTGTCGAAAATATTCACCGACATTTATCTGAAGGAAATAAAGAATTAAGCAAAGTTATTCCTTTGGCGGTTGATGAGGTTGGAGGTCCCACTATTCTGGCAACTTTTACCGTGATAGCTGCTTTAATGCCTATGGCATTTGTTACAGGGTTGATGGGGCCATATATGAGTCCGATCCCTATTAATGCATCAATGGGTATGTTGTTATCGTTATTAATTGCTTTAATCGTTACTCCTTGGTTATTTAGAAAAATTATTGGGGACAAAGTACATGTACAAATGACAAAGAAGGAAAAAAATAAGGGGACTAAGAGCGAAAAAGAAAACACTTTTTCATCGATAATGAAACCATTTTTGATTAAAGGTACTGTTGGAAAAAGAAACCGTTATTTACTTGTTTTTGGCGTGATATTTTTGATGATAGTTTCTGTCATATTAGTTCCAACACAGAAAGTGATTCTAAAAATGTTACCGTTTGACAATAAATCAGAGCTTCAAATTGTAGTAGATACTGAAGAGGGAACTAGCTTAGAAAAGACAAATCAAATCATGTTAGAAATCGCTTATTACTTAAAAGAAATTCCAGAAATTACTCATACTGTTGCTTATGCTGGTATAGCATCGCCAATTAATTTTAATGGATTGGTTCGACAATATTTCTTACGACAAGGTGCTAATATGGGGGATATTCAAATATCTTTGGTCGATAAAAATCTTAGAGAAAGACAATCCCATGAAATCGCGATAGCAATAAGAAAAAATATTACCCTTATAGCTCAATCGCATAATGCTATAGCAAAAATAGTAGAAGTACCGCCGGGGCCTCCTGTTCAATCACCTATATTCGCAGAAGTTTATGGATCTTCAGATTATGCTCGTCAAGATATGGCAAAATGGTTAGAGACAATTTTTCAACAAACGAAAGGTATTGTTGATATTGATACGTCGGTTGAAAAAAATAGTTCTAGAATGGTGATTGATATTAATAGAACTAAAGCCGCTTTATTTGGGATTGATCAAGTACAAATTGCTAACGCAATTAAGACGGGACTTGAAGGAAGTGATGTGAGTTATTTGCATAATTCAAATAACAAATATAGTGTTCCGATTCGATTAGAAATACCGGCTGCAATACAAAATGATTTGCAAGTGTTATTAAGTATTCCGCTTGTTAACAGGGAAGGGAAAAATATCAGTTTAGATCAAGTTGTTAATGTTAAATATGAAAAGTGGCAACAAGCTATTTACCATAAAGACTTACTCCCCGTAACTTTTGTGACTGCAAATATGTCAGGTTACCAAGATTCGCCACTTTACGGTATGTTTGAACTAGTCGGGAAAATTGACTCTTTAGATTTAAATGCAGTAAATGATGGAATTAATCAAATATCTCAAATTGAGCAAAATTTTATTTCCACACCACAATTTTCATCCAATCCGAGCATAAAGTGGGATGGCGAATGGCAGATCACTTATGAAACGTTTAGAGATATGGGGATCGCCTATGTCGTTGGATTAATTTTGATTTATTTACTGATCGTTGCTCAGTTTGGATCTTATTTTGTTCCGTTAATCATTATGGCGCCAATACCATTTACTATTATTGGCGTTATGCCTGGCCATTGGCTAGTAGGCTCTCAATTTACTGCGACCTCTATGATTGGAATGATTGCACTAGCGGGAATTATTGTCAGAAATTCAATTCTGTTAGTCGATTTTATTAATATTCAAGTAGCTAAAGGTGTCGAGTTATCGGTGGCAGTTGTTGATTCTGCGATGGTTAGAGCAAAACCGATAATTTTAACTGGTGTAGCTGCAATGATGGGAGCCTTTTTTATTTTGGATGATCCTATATTCAATGGTTTGGCTATATCACTCATTAGCGGTATCTTTGTTTCTACGATGCTTACTTTAATATTAATACCGGTTCTCTATTTTTGGTATTTGTCACGATTTGGTTCTAAACGATAAAATCGCTATCATTCGATAAACCTTATTTAGCAATTTGGATTAAATTTGATTGTTAAGTAATAGCTGTTGTTATAGAGTAATCTTTTAATGAGTTTTTTAAGAACGTTTTAAATATGACTAGAAGAATACAGCAGTTAATAGATCGCAATAAACAATGGGCATCAGAATTTGAAACACAAAACCCTGGAATTTTTTCGACCTTAGCTGATCAACAAAATCCTGAATACCTATGGATTGGTTGTAGTGATAGTCGAGTTCCTGCTAATATGATTGTAGGCTTGCAACCGGGAGAAGTTTTCGTTCATCGAAATGTCGCTAATTTAGTCAATCATTCAGATTTGAACGTTTTATCCGTTATTGAATATGCCGTCAATATATTAAAAGTTAAAGATATTATTCTTTGTGGGCATTATGGTTGTGGAGGTGTTAAAGCCGCTCTTGAGTCTAAAGAACATGGATTGGTCGATAATTGGTTAAGAGTAATCAAAGATACCTATCGTACCTATTCAAAACGATTTCATATGATTGAAGGTGAGAAAGAAGAAGTTAATTTATTGTGTGAGCTAAATGTTATTGAGCAAGTTAGGAATATTTGTCATACCTCCATAGTACAAAATGCATGGATTAATGGGCAGGAGTTATCGGTTCACGGTCTCATTTATGGTGTTGAGGATGGCATTTTAAAAGATTTGAATGTAACAACAAAAAGCATTAATGAAATTGAAACCATTTATCGACTTTGTTCGGATAAACCTTAAAATAATTAATTTCTGATAGGGTTATTAATCAAATAATTAACCGAATCTAAAATTGTTTTCTTTTTAAACAAAAAATGCCATCTTGAACCGTTTGATTGACGCCATAAAAAAGCACTACGAATGGCACATAACAGAGCTGCTCTTACCATTCTTTGGTTTCTTTCTTTTTCTAAAAACTTAGGCTCACCTTTTACTTGAATTCTATTGGGGAGTTTTGATATTGAACGGCTGTATAAAGCTGAACAATCGTTAACGAATGCGGTGTATAAATCTTCATTTTGATAGATCTCTCCATCGCTATAATTACATGAAATTTCCTTTATGCCACGCATTAATCTATCCATTGTTGGAACATGCGCAACAACTTGTTTTTGTAAAGTTAATAAATTAATCGCTAAGTTAATAAATTCAGGATCTTTTTTTTGTGATGAAATATCCAATTGCTGCTTTATAATTCTAAGGCCTGTGCTTACTTCAAAGCTTCCTCCATAAACTGCCGCTGCAGACTCAGCATCAATGGTTAAAATACTGGCTAGCACACTTTTAAAATCAGTTTCATTGGTTTGCCCTTTCCATGCAATATTTTGTACAACTCTGATGGACTGTGCTAAACCAGCTAATGCGATAGCTTGATCGATTGATGATTGATTCATTTAAATTTCTTTTGTCTGTTCGCTAATCTTATGAAAGGCATCGTGAACACTTTTAAATTCTTTTTGTATATCTGTTTTTTTTGAAATACAGGCGTTCTGCATTTTACTAACAGCCTTCGCAAGCTTTTGAGAATTAGTAATATCTTTAGTTAAGATAAGCATTTTTTGAGTAGCTTCACAGCTGAGTTTTGTTCTTTCTATCCCTTTATCCATATGCCACAGAGGTGCCATAACATGATGAAAATCCATAATTTCTTTAGGAAAGTCGTGAGAGTGCCCGCCTTCAGCAAAGAGCTTAGTTATAGACTGAGGTACACAAAATGAAAGTGCCGCTACAATTAAAGTAGATTTAAATAGAGTCATTTCAGTTCCCTTGTTAGTTTATAGCAACTCAATAAATTTTAAGTCACTGTATATTTTACATTCGCAAGGGATTATATAGAAATTATGCGTATTGATGAACTAAATTTTTCCATACTTGTTGTTGGGCAGAGCAACTCTGTTTTAGTTCATTGTAGTGCTGATTAAGCTTACTCTTTTCAACGTTTTGAATTAACTGATTTTTTTTACTTTCTAAAAATATTTTTTTAGCCGAGTAATAAGCGTTTAGTTTTGTGACAAGTTGTTCATATTCGTTGTGAAGGTTTTCGATGATTTCATCTTTATTCGGTAAAGATAGCTGTACTAATTTTGTTTTGGTTTTGTTTAGCTCTTGAGTGGCAATAGCCTTAGCAATTTTGTCTTCAGAAATTCGTTTCAAATTATTAGCTAATCCAGTGATATTAAGAAGTTGAATCAACCATTTAGTTGGATCATATTGCCACCACTTGATAGCATTTCTATAATCATATTGAAAAGCATGGTGAAAGTTATGATAACCCTCTCCAAAAGTAAGAATTGCCATTATAGGATTGTCTTTAGCCGTATTTTTATCACTGTAGGGCTGAGTTCCCCACATATGCGCTAAAGAATTAATAAAAAATGTTAAATGATGGCTAATCACTAACCTTAAAAACCCAACCAACAGAATGCTTCCCCATAAATCACCAACTAAAAACCCAAATAGAATTGGAATGCCAAAGTTAGTTAACAAAGTAAGCGCCAAATAATGATGATGTTGCCACATAACGATTTTTTCTTTTTGTATATCGCTGACATTTTTATAATCATGATACCGGTGAGCTTGATGTTCACGAAGCATCCAACCAATATGAGAATACCAAAAACCCATTTTGGCAGAATAGGGATCATGGTTATTATCATCGACATGTTGATGGTGCATTCTATGATCTGAACACCAATGTAACGCACTATTTTGAACGGCAAAAGCGCCGCCAATAGCATAAATAAATCGTATAACACTATTGGACTTATAGGCTTTATGAGACCATAAGCGATGGTAACCAGCAGTAATTGAAAGTTCACAAAAGCTCAAAGACACAATTGCCATTATTATGACTTCACTAGAGAAACCTTGATAATAGGCATATAAAGGAACACCAATAATAGCTACTATGAAAGTAATTAGGAATACCAATAGGTTAAGCCAAATAATTGCTGGTTTTTTGTTGGTATTCTGTTTGGTAAGAGACATTAAAGTTTCCTTAGCACTATGGTTATTTGAGTTTGTTAATATAAATTATGCAGTGTGAAAACGTGCGTACATGTGTACGCTGAAAGATGAAAGTATAACGAGCATTCAAATGTATTACAATAAAGAATAGGATTCGGATCATGATTTGTCCAACTTACAGCTGTATTTATTGTAAAATTATTAGATAATAGCTTCGTTGAATAAATTCTCCGTATAAATGGAAAACTCAAGTCGATTAAAAATAACAATGTCAAAATCAAGAGTAGAACAAAAAGAGCAAACCCGACGAGCGATTATTGATGCTGCGATCAGCCAATTAAGTGAAGAGCAAAACTTTGCAGGCTTAAGTTTGCGCGAAGTTGCTCGGCAGGCTGGTATTGCACCCACTTCATTTTATCGTCATTTTAAGGATATGGAAGAACTAGGTTTAACGCTTGTGGATGAGTGTGGTTTAGCGCTTCGGCAAATCATGCGAAAAGCGCGTAAGCAGTTTAAGGAAGGTGGTAGTGTTATTGTCACATCCGTTAAAATATTTATGGAAATCACCGAAACTAGCCCCAATATTTTTAGGCTGTTGTTTCACGAGCGATCGGGTACTATGCGTGCGTTAAGAACGGCTGTTGATCGAGAAATTCAGTACTTTATTGTAGAGTTAACTGATTACGTGCAATCCATTGGTTATGATAAAGTTTCGGCTTTTGCTCAAGCAGAAGCAATGGTGGCGATAGTGTTTAATGCCGGCGCTGAATTATTAGCGGCAAAACCAAATCAAAGGAAAGCAATTGAAAAACGAGCTATATTACAATTGCGTTATATTGCTTCCGGCGCGCATACCGTACATTTAGCTAAATCTAAGATCTAGATGCTAATCTTAAATGTTTAAACTGGGGATCTTGAGAAATGGCTCTTAACAATTTTCCAATTTTAGGAGGTGCTGGCGTATATTCTGGAAGCGTATACCAGTTTCTGCCATATCCTTTATAGGTATTTAATTGGTTAGTTTTTTTACGCCAAAGATAATTCTGAACTTGCCTCAATGTAATCTGAAGACATTTATCATCTTTTGCATCAAATTCAATTTTTACAATTTGCTGTGACATCGTTTCGCTATTAAAAATAGTTAGGGTGTAATAATTTAGTTAGGTATAGTAAAAATAACGCTATAGTCACAATTATAGTGAAAGTTGAGTCTTTTACCATTAATATTCTAGTCAAATAATTCACAAAATATAAGCTACAGATGAATATAAGCAATATTGAACATCAAGAAGATAAAAGATTAACAAAAGTGATCTTTATTTTTAATCAATTATTTGCTGAATCTGAAAATACTTTACTCATTAGTGGTGCAAAAGAACCTTTCTACAAGGCACCTGTAAATAATGATAAAGCTCAAATTTATTCAAGAGAAAATTTTTTATCAAGTGCATTACACGAAATAGCACATTGGACAATTGCCGGAGAAGCTCGAAGACAGTTAGATGATTTTGGTTATTGGTATGAAACTGAAGGAAGGACAAAGGAGGAGCAACGGTTATTTGAACAGGTTGAAATAAAACCACAGGCTATTGAGTGGCTTTTTTCTCTCGCTTGCAAGCAATCATTTTATTTTTCAGCTGATAATTTAAGTCAAAAAATTCATGCATCTGAACACTTCAAACAAGCCGTTTATCGACAAGCTCTTGATTATTTAGAAAATAAGCTTCCACAGAGAGCTTTAGATTTATTTAAAGAATTGAAGAGCAGCTTTAGACCGGGTGATCTTGTTTCAATGACAGAATTGGAAATCAATAATGCTTAAAGTTGGTTTAGTCATCAATCCTTATGCTGGCATTGGAGGTAGAGTTGGCTTAAAAGGTAGTGATGGAGCTGAAATAAGAGAGCAAGCTTTAAATATAGGTGGAACAAAACTTTCGATAGATAAAGCAAAGCTATGCTTTATGCAGTTTGAAGAGTGGTTCAATGAGATAAAAGTCTATACAGCTGCTGGCGAAATGGGTGAACAACTTTGTATTGAGCTAAAAATTGAGCATCAAGTTGTCACTTATCCAATAAATTCGACTAACCTCAAAAAATTAATCAATTCAGAAAACTCAAATAAGCAGTTAAAACCATTTTTTACAAGTGCAAAGGATACTAAAACTCTGGTTTCTGAACTATGCAAATTAAATTTAGATATCATTCTATTTGTTGGTGGAGATGGTACTGCTAGAGATGTGTGCAATGTAGTCATGGATGATCAGTTAGTTTTAGGGATCCCCGCGGGTGTAAAAATTCATTCAGGCGTTTATTCTGTTTCTCCTGAGGCTGCCGGAAAATTAATGCGTGATTTGGTATTAGGTAAAATGGTGGCTGTGCAACAAGCCGGTGTTGTTGATTTAAATGAAGAGGCGTTTAGAGTTGGGCATGTTAAAACCAAGTACTATGGTGAAATGTCAGTTCCGACGTCTCAAGTTTATATGCAATCAACAAAGCAAGGTTCAGGAAAAACAGAAGCAATTGAGTTAATTGATATTGCAGCAGATATCATTGAGGGTATGCAGGATAATATCTATTATATCATTGGCTCAGGCTCTACATGTGCAATGATTATGGATGAATTAGGCATTAAAAATACCTTACTTGGTTCTGATGTAATATTTAACCAAGAACTTTATCTATCTGATGCAACCGAAATTGATTTACTTCAATTGTTAAAGACAACTAAAAAGATGATATTTATTCTGACATTCATTGGTGGTCAGGGGCATTTATTAGGGCGTGGAAATCATCAAGTCAGCCCTGAAGTCATAAAGCAATCAGGTTGGGACTCTTTTAAAATTATTGCTACAAAATCTAAATTATCAGAATTACAAGGCAGACCTTTGCAAGTTGATACAGGAGATATTAAATTAGATCATCAGTTATTTGGTTTAAAAAAAATTACCACTGGTTACCATGACACGGTTTTATATACTGTTGGTTTTGAGTGTTAGAAATTTCCGCAAAATGCATTCATAAACAATAATCTGTACCAATTCAAAATTGCCTTTACGACATTAACTAGTTCCCTTGTGAGATATATCTCACAAGGGTTACAGATATAGCCCTAATGATTATGAGATAGCTCTTGTGAGATCAGCAAATTAACACTTAACTTACTGATTTATAAGTATAATAATATTGTATTAGAGCGGTCTATTTGATAATCATTAAGAAAGGATAGGTTATTAGCCTTGTTAATAATGATTGTTAGTCTAATATTTAACTCGTCTCAAGGAGAAGGATTAAGGATTTAAAGGGATAAGCAGAACGGATTTTGCGACAAGGATGACCAAAATGGAAATAAAGAGCAGGATGCTCTTATTAAGGATTATCAATAGGAAACTTGACTAGAAAAAGGATATTCGAAACAAAGGATGTTTCAAAGGTATAGTGGCTAAGGATGATAGCAAAGGGAAGTGCGAGGAGTGTTAACGGAGAAAAAAGGGAGCCAAAAGGATTGGCAAGGGATTTTACTTGGATAGATTAAAGAAGTTTAAGAAAAACAGCCTAATTAGGCTGTTTTTTTTGCCTTACCATTTTACTTCAAACTCACGTCAAATGTAATTTAAAATTAATGGATTATAATTTACTCTGTCTGGCATAATAGTGACTAAAGGACTCGTCTATACCTAAAAAAAGTATAACAAATAAAGCCAATGACACTTTCTCTCAACTATTCCAAAATAAAGCCACTAGTAACTGATAATTGCTTAATTTTAACACCAAACGCTAGAACTCAGAAAGCTATCTATGCTGGGCAGGCGTTGGATACCGCGCTTGAAACAGCAACTACACCAAATGCAGTTCGTTCTTTTTCTCAATGGCAAAAAGAATTGTGGAGTGAATTATCTTTTCTAAAAGTAAATCCCAACTTGATATCAAAGCCTGTATTGAAGTTGTGGATCGAAAACATTATATCGAATGAACCTGATTGGAGCTTGACCAATGAGTCTGGTGTTGCAAATAAAGTGGTTGAAGCCTTTCAGAACTTAGTTGCATGGAATTTAAATTTAGACGATATTCAAGAAAATAGTTTAAAACAATTGAGCAGTGATGAGCTATTCAATGTTAATCAGCAATCGAGTTTAGAGGTTAGCTATTTTATAAAATGGATAAATGAGTATAAAAATGTTGCATATACTAAAAATATTATTTGTTCATTTGAAATATTGAGAAACTTATTAGAAAACATGGATATCCTTTATCAAAAGTTATCTACACAGCGACTACCAAAAAAATTACTTTTAGTTGGCTTTAATCAGTTTACACCTTTAGAAGAAATGTTTTTTAGTAAACTTAAATTGTTAGGGTTAGAAGTTGAATTATATTGTTATAAAAAACAGTGTAATGTAATAAACGTGTTAGAGTTTGATTGTTTTGATGATGAAGTAGAGTTTGCTGCGTACACGGCTAAACAAATAGTTGAAAGTAAAAAAAATGAAAACGTAGCAATTGTTGTTAATCAATTGAGCGTGCACCTGACAGATGTTTATGCCGCTTTTAGTCAAGTATTCCAGCCTGAAGAAAATAAACCATGGATCCCTTTGACAAAACCGTTATACAACGTTTCTGCTGGGTTTTCTATAGCAGAACAGCCAATTGTACAAGCCTGTTATTTGTTGTTGAATTTAAGTAAAAATCGAATCACTCTTGAAGATTTACATTTCATTAAGAATACGGACTTCATCCAGTGGAGCAATGAAAAAGCAATGACTCAATATTTTTTACATAAACTATGTTTAAAGGGTAGAAAACAATACAGTATTAAATTTATAATTTCAGAAATCGATAAATTTGAAGGTTCTGAATTCAACTTAACTAAACTTAAATCTCGATTAGAATTTTTAAAAAATAAACCTACAAAAATAGACGTAATTAAGAACTATCAAAATATTTGGCGTGAAACTTTAAGGTTGTGGGGCTGGGGGATGGATTCTGATGAGCATACTTTAAGCACTACAGAGAATAAAATTTGTTGTGAATATTTAGAACTTATCCATACAACATTCGAGATGAATCATTTGTTTGACTGTATAAGTGAGAAGATAGCGCTTCAATATTTAAACCAAGTTGCCACTCAAAAGACCTTTCAGTTACCTAGCGATAGAAGTCAAATTCATGTGTTAGGAGTATTAGAAGCAACAGGGTTAGAATTTGACAACTTAATACTTATTGGATTTAATTCCAGTAATTGGCCAATCAATAATAAGCCCAATCCTTTTTTACCGTCCGATCTTCAAAAAACATTAAAAATGCCCGGCGGTAGTGTTGAGCGGGAGTATGAGTATACGAAAAATCTTTCAGAGATTTTGATGAATTCGGCTGAGGAATTAATTGTAACATCAAGCGATGAAAATAGTGACTCTACATCAAGCGTATCAAGTTTGTTTTCTAATTTTAAGTTGAACACTACTTCTCTAGAAATAAGTTCACCTAGGATAATTGAGAAAAATAAATTCCTAACCCCGATAGCAAAATATAAATGGATTGCTAATTCGAGTTTGACTGTAGAAAAAGAAAGATTGCATGGTGGAACTAGTTTTTTAAGCCGTTATGCAAACTGTCCTTTTAGTGCGTTTTTTGTATATTATTTAAAAGTGACAGATTTTGAAATTGTAGAGTCAGGAATTGATGCTAGGCAACGAGGTGTTTGGTTGCATGATGCCATGCAGTTAATCTGGAAAAAACTTCAAGATAATCATAGATTGTTGGAGCTAGATGATGGTCATTTAATAGAGCTTATTGAAGAAAAATTACAAATTAAATTAAATGAGATAAGAGGTGTTTTATTATTGAGCGTCAGTGAGTCAATTATCATGTTAGAAAAAGAAAAATTGACTAAGTTAATTTTAGAGTGGCTTATTATCGAAAAAAATCGAGATAATTTCAAAGTCAAACTGCTGGAGAAAGATGTAGTGCTTAATCTTCAAGGTATCGATTTTGCCTTTAGAATTGATCGAATAGATACAAATGATAATGGACTGTTGGAAATTATTGATTATAAAACAGGTAAAGTACAAGTGAATGATTGGTTTAGTGTTAGACCAACGGAAGCTCAAATGCCTGCGTATCTGTTAGCTTTTGAGAATGATAAAATTTCTTCCATTGACTATGCGAGAATTAAAAAAGGTGAGGTGGCGCAAATTGGATTGAGCTTTGATGTTTTAGCAAGTAAAAGCGAGTTAAATACAGATGAAAAAATAGTGAAATTTGAAAGTTCTTTAGAAAGCCATTTAGAAGTCAACTTGGAAGGAGAGGGCAATGTTACATCAAAATATTTTAAGATAAAGGAGAAGTCGATTATTTCTGAAAAAATTTTCGATCGAGAAGAATTAAAAAAACAATGGAGAAAAACTTTAGAACGTATCGCTTACGGAATGACGGAAGGTTTTGCGCCAGTATCACCAAAGGATGTTAATCAAAGTTGTACTTATTGTGAGTGTCGTTCAATTTGTCGTATAGATGAAATCCAACCAGAATTAATTAATCATAATGAAATAGACTTTATAGATTTAACTCAGGGTTTTAATATATGAATGAATCAAAACATAGTCATTCCAAAGTGATTGATCAAGATGTAAGAGATGAATTATTAGACGTGGGAAAATCTTACATTGTACAAGCGCCAGCAGGTTCAGGAAAAACTGAATTATTAACTCAACGTATTCTAGCTTTGTTATCCGTGGTTAGTCGACCAGAAAATATTTTAGCTATTACATTTACGAGAAAAGCGGCATCAGAAATGAGAGAAAGAGTGATCTCCGCGCTTATGTTTGCTAAAGAGACAAATCATGGACCTCAAACAGAGCACGAATATACACGTTGGAATTTGGCTAAGAAAGTATTAAAACGAGATAAAGATTTAGATTGGAATTTAATTGGTAATCCAAATAGGTTAAAACTACTCACAATAGATTCATTGTCAGCGAATCTAGCAGGGGCCTTACCTCTGTTATCACAAACCGGTATGTTGCCCTCCATAACAGAAAATGCAGAGTTGTATTTTAAGCAAGCTTCACAAGATATGTTAGAGCATATTGAAGATGCCAATTTAGGCGTAGTATCTCATCACATTAAAAAACTATTAAAACATAAAGATAATAATTTAAAGCAGTTGATAGATTTAGTCTCTCAATTACTGGCAAAGCGATTGCAGTGGCTCCCAAGAATAACCTCAGCTGATATAGAAGATGTGTTTTCTAGCCAAACAATTAAAGAGTCTTTGGAATGGGTTGTTGAAAGTAAGTTGACTGAAATCTACTCGGCAATACCTCTAGATATTATTTCAGAGTTACCATCTCTTTTAAACCAAGCATCTAGTCAGCGGATAGATAAAAAAAACATAATAAATCTTCAGAAATTATCAATGGTTGGAATGATTTATAAACCGACATCAAAAGACTTGGTGTTATGGAAATCAATTGCTGAATTATTATTAACGGCAAATAAAAGCAAACCTAGTTTTTATAAATCAGCAACCAAAACAAACGGTTTTCCACAACCTGCCGATGCGTTAGATGATAATCAAGCCAATGACTTTAAAATTAATAAAGAAGTGATGAATGGAGTGCTTCATGATTGTTCAAAATGTTCAGAACTTAATAGTACTTTAAATGAAGCTCGTTATCTACCTGATGTGAATAATGGATTTGATAGTGATGTTTTAGAGTCTTTATTGGCCATCTTACCTTTGGCGGTGGCTCATTTGAAATTGGTTTTTAAAGAGCATAATATTTTAGATTTTAGTGAGCTTACTATAGCGTCTCTTTCTGCTTTAGGGACAGAAGGTAATCCAACCGATATAGCGCTTGCAATGGATTATCGGATTGAGCATGTTCTAGTTGATGAGTTTCAGGATACATCCTCACCACAAATTGATCTATTGAAATTGCTTACTTCAGGTTGGGATTATTCCAGTAATAAAACACTATTTTTTGTTGGTGATCCCATGCAATCAATTTATCGTTTTAGGGATGCTAATGTTAGTTTGTTTATGCATATTGCAGAGTTTGGGATTGGTCAAATTAATCCTATCTATAAACAGTTAAAAGTTAATTTTCGTTCGAATGAAAATATTATTAATTGGGTTAACCAACAATTTAAATCGATTATGCCATTAAAAAACGATTTAACTCTATCGGCTGTTAGTTATACTAGCTCAACAGCTTTTCAAAAATCGACGTCTTCAAGTTTAGTTAAAAGCTATCTAACTGTTGATGCAGAAGATAATCAACAACAAGCGAATGAAATATTTACAGTCATTAAGAAACACCTATTAGAAAATAAAGTACGGGATAAAAATGAGCCAATGAAAACTTTAGCAATTTTAGCTAGAAGTCGAAACCATTTAAAGGAAATTATATTTATTTTAAACAAAAATGATATTCCATATCAGGCTATTGATATAGAACCTTTATGTTCAAAAATGGTGATTCAAGATATCGTTAGTTTAGCACTGGCTTTAACTGATAACTACGATCAAATATCATGGCTAGCTTGTTTACGGTCACCTTGGTTTTCTTTGGACTTAGATGATGTTGCCAAAATAATGCGGGCTATGGGGATAACTAATTATTTACAACTAAGTGAATGTGAAAACGTGTTAACCAGCACAAATCATGAAGACAATAAGAATGATTATAATAAAAATAATTTTATTCAGAGTATACCCGAGACAATTAATCAATTAGTGATACAAAATAAATTAAGTAAAAATGGCCAAATTAGAAGTTTGAAATTGATGCCTATTTTGATGAGTGCGATTGAAGAAAAAGGCAGGAAGCCTTTTTATAAATGGTTGTTTGGATGTTTTGAAGCTGTTGGAGGGCTACTTCAGGTTGATATGTTGTCGGAAATTCAAGATATAAAAAGCAGTGTAAAAAGAATAGCCGAATTTGAAAAAGCTGGAGAAATATTTGATCGAGTCGGATTACAAGAGAGTTTGTCAAAACTTTACGCATCACCAAACACTAGTGCCGATAATCAAATTCAAATAATGACCATTCACAAATCAAAAGGTTTAGAGTTTGATAGAGTTATTTTACCAAGGTTAGATGCTAAGAGTTCAGTTCCTGATACATCATTAATGAAGTGGTCAGAAGTGATTTGTGAGGGTGGTGGCTCTCAAACCTTATTAGCCATATCAAAATCTACTGGAGAAAATAATGATTCAGTTTACGAATATATTGGATATTTAGATAAGCAAAAAGAAAAATATGAAAATCAACGTTTGCTTTATGTAGCCACAACACGAGCAAAACAAGAACTGCATTTATTTGCTAATGTAAATACGGATATTAAGAAAATAAAAGCGGGAGAGAGTGGTAAAAATAGTTATAAACGACCGATAGTAAATAGTTTTTTAGACATGATTTGGGACAATATTGAATTTATTGATCTCCAAGGAATTAAAATAATTAAGCCTACAAGTAAGATAAAAAGTAATATGACAGAGGAATGTAACGCATCATTAAATAAAATTAAGAATCTAACTAGACTAAGTGAGTATGAATTAAATCAGTTATCGCATTTAAAAACCAAAAGTCAACAACTTGACACTATTTTTCCAGCTCGATTATTAAAATGTTGTGATCTTAATTATATTGAAGAGATACCAATGAGCGCGGTTATAGAACAAGCTATTACGTCTAAAAGTTGGAATGACGTTTCGTCTGAGCAAAAGATTGCATCTACGGTTGGTACATTTATTCATAGACAGCTAGAATGGATTGCAGAAGATCTCAAACGTGTAACTCCAATTAAAGTTAAAGCGTATAAACTACCTGAAAATTGGAATGACATAGCTTTAAATCAATTAGACGCTTTAAACTTAGGAATTGCAGATGAGGAGCTAGCTAATTTAAGAAAAAATATACGTACTATGATTGAAGCAGTGCTATCAAGCGAGTTTGGACAGTTTGTATTAGCGCCAAATGACTCAGCAAATAGTGAGTTAGTGATTCATGAAAATATTGGTAATGGGATCTTTACCTCTCGAATAATTGATCGTTGCTTCATAGCGAAAGATCGACGCTGGATTATTGATTACAAAAGTAGTTCACCTTCAAAAAATGAATCTGTTGAAGAATTTATAGAACGAGAACGTTTTGAATACAAAAAACAAATGGATGAATACGTCAGCCTTTTTAAAAATATGGAAAATAAACCGATAACAGCAGGTCTATATTTTATTGCTATTAACCAGTTTGAAGTCATGTTAGAGGATTAAAACATCCGTCTTTTTACGCCTGCAACTGGTTTTTGAGCATCTAAAAAATGTACAGAGCCTATTTCCCATGTTTCTATCGGTTCAGGCTGACCTTTAGGACTATTATGATCGGGTTTAAATGTATAAAGTCGGTTTTTTAAGTAAGTTTCGAGATCAATTAAAGTTTTAGCTTCATTTTTGTTACCGATACTAGAAAAATCACGCATTGCATTTTCATGTATTTTTAATAGTACTGTTTTTGAGCGTTTAAACGGTCTAGCAGGATCGTTATTAATAGGCCAGTTAAATCGAGCAATATATTCTATTTGCCCTCGATTAACTAATAATTCAACATCACTCGGCAGTAGATCGGATAGTGTTTCGGTAATAGTTTGATGATCAATCATATTTCACTCCGTTGAAACATATTAAAAATAAGGTATAGAAGATTAAAACAAGTACCATTTAATGTAAATATTAACATTTTTGTTATCCAAAACAATCTATAAAATAAAAAACAAATAACTAAATCGAAAAAATAATCTCTAAATGAGAATTAAACGTTTTAAAAATGATAAACCTATCTTATTAACAGTTATTAAGTTGATTTAAAGAATGAAAATTAAAGGATTAAATAGACGATGGATTTAATTGAATTATTAGCCGCAATGGTGGTACAGCAAGCATCCGATCTTTTTATAAGTGTTGACTCTGAGCCTCTGGTCAAGGTGGAAGGTGAGATGAAACCTTTACGTGATAAACGCTTAAATGAAGATGAAAATCATGATCTTATTTATTCAATTTTAGGTGAAGATGAAATTATCAAATTTGAATTAGAAAAAGAATTGAATAAATCGCTTAAAATCGAAACATTAGGACGATTTAGAATCAATATATTCCGCCAGAGTGGAGAGCCAGCAATGGTTATTCGTTATATCAAAAAAGTTATTCCAACAATAGACGAGCTTGGATTACCTGACGGACTGAAAGAGTTGATATGCCTGGAGAGAGGGTTGATTTTATTAGTCGGCGCGACAGGTACAGGTAAATCAACTACGCTAGCTTCCATGATTGACTATCGCAACGCTTCTCAAACTGGTCATATTCTTACAATTGAAGATCCTATCGAATTTACTCATCAAAATAAAAAAAGCTTAGTTAATCAACGAGAAGTTGGTGTTGATACGGACTCTTTTGAAATAGCATTAAAAAATGCTATGCGTGAATCTCCAGATGTTATCTTAATTGGAGAGATTCGAGACAGAAATACAATGAAACAGGCGTTGACCTATGCAGAAACTGGGCACTTATGTCTAGCAACTTTGCATGCAAATAATGCTAATTTAGCACTAGAACGTATATTTAACTTTTTCCCAGAAGAAGCAAAAACTCAAATTTTACAAGATGTTGCGTTAAACCTTAGAGCCATTGTCGCGCAAAGACTCTGTATAGGTTTAGAAAAAAAGAGAGTCGCAGCGGTTGAAATGATGCAAGTCACACCTTTTATTAAAGAACTCATTGAGTTTGGAAAGATTGATGAAATTAAAGATACAATGGAGCGCACTAAAGGCAAGGTTAATCAAACTTTTGATCAAAACCTTTATGATTTAGTCAAGGCTAAAAAGATTAGTTTAGAAGAAGCATTAAGAAAAGCAGATTCAAAGAATAACCTGGCGCTTAAGTTTAGATTAGAAAAGGGTGGTAAAGAAGATCCTGAAGCAATGCAAACCCAAGGTGAGCTAGTTATCGATAAAAGCGCTCCATTTGAGCACTATCATACCTATAAAATTCAGCCATTGACGCTCAGAACCCGTTCTGAGCGAACCAAACAAAAAATTAATACTGCGATTATGATGGCTCTCAATGATAAAGGATTACGCTTAGTCGAGGAGCATGCTGATTTGGAAATTCAGTATGTTTTGGGTATTAAAGTTGAAGAAGGACTCAGGTTAGAACCAGTTTCTGGACAACGCAGTAACCTAAAAAATATCCAAAACTCAGATAAAGAGATGATCATGTTAATGATTAATATAATTGATAATCAAAGTCAGAAACCAGTTTTCAGGATTACGGCTAGTAAAAAGAAAGCACTTTATGAGGAAAATCAAGGACAACTGAATAAAGGTTTGGCTTCCCTGTTATCTGCATTTCCCGTTGCAGCAATTGCAGTTGAATCTGATGGAGAAGTCATTATATCGTGATTCTCTCGCCCTCCATTTAGTGTTTTAAATGACAGTTTTTGTAGTTTTTTATAAATAAGTTTTTTAATTTGAAATTTAATTGAACTAATTAGAATGTCGTGCGTCATATTATACGAAGATAATCTCCTTTTTCTTTGTGCGGTTGTTAGTAAATGGTTGGCTGTTGATTTTTTAATATTGTGTTTGATTACCCCTTTTTCACGATATTGATGTTTTATCAACGTGTTTTCGACCGACTTACGCCATCATTATTTTTTATGGTGGCTTTTTTTTGTCTAAAATTCCTCATTTAGACTAGTCTGATTTGATTCAAACAGTTAATTACCTTATGCTCGTACCTTCTAATTGATAGGGGTAGGTTGTTTAAATTAGTCATTTTTTAACTTATTA
>CAZRPK010000022.1:0-32867 GCA_964601915.1 uncultured Kangiella sp.
TCCAAATATAAAACCTTTCTTCTTTGTTCAAATGTTGATAATCTTTCATGGTGCAACTCCTTTCGTTGAGTGATATTTTTCACAAAATAATCATACTCGTTTTTTACTAAGGGAATTGCACTTATTATATGAATTCAGGAAGGGGTCATGCAGGAAGGGGTCATGTGTATTGTACAATATAAAATCGTTTTTCTATCTCACTCACCAATTTATACCAACGTTCATCAATGCTTTCTTTCTTGATTTTTGCTATTGGATAACAAACGCTACCTGGGTCCAGATGTTCCGCCGACCAATAAATAAACAGGCAAAAATAATAGCCTAAGACCTGATATTGGTAAGTGTGACCTTGCTCATGTAACCCAAGATTAACAAGCGGGTTGTTAGCTAAATCAAATCCATTTTCATATAAGGCTTTAATACGTCAGGCACTCGAATATTTCCATCTTTAGTTTGGTAATTTTCGAGTATTGCCACAAGTGTTCGACCAACCGCTAAACCTGATCCATTTAAAGTATGTACTAACTCAGGCTTACCTGTTTCAGGATTTCTCCAACGAGCTTTCATTCTTCTCGCTTGAAAATCACCCATATTGCTACAAGAGGAAATTTCCCGATAAGTGTTTTGTGCGGGTAACCACACTTCTATATCATACGTTTTAGTGGCGCCAAAACCAATATCACCGGTACATAAAATAACGGTTCGATGTGGTAACTCTAATAATTGTAGAATTTTTTCCGCATGACCAGTTAGTTCATCTAATGCCTCAAATGAAGTTTCAGGTTTAACAATTTGTACTAGTTCTACTTTTTCAAATTGATGCTGACGGATAAGTCCTTTCACATCTTTACCATATGATCCTGCTTCACTTCTAAAACAAGGTGTGTGAGCGGTTAGTTTCATCGGCAAATCTTTGGCGTCAATTATTTCATCTCTTACACTATTAGTTAAAGGTACTTCAGCGGTTGGGATCAAATAAAGTGGTTTACCGTCTTGAGTTGTCCCTTGAACACTAAATAAATCTTCACCAAATTTTGGTAATTGAGAGGTTCCAAAGAGTGATTCCGGATTCACTAAATAAGGCACATAAGTTTCTTGATAACCATGTTTTTCTGTATGTGTATCTAGCATTAATTGAATCAAAGCCCGATGCATTTTTGCGATGCCGGCTTTCATCACAACAAAACGGGAGCCACTTAATTTTGCAGAGGTCGCAAAGTCAATTCCGCCTAATTTTTCACCTAATTCTGTATGATCTAATGGTTCAAAATCAAACTTAGGCACTTCACCCCATTTTCGGATTTCAATATTGTCATCTTCTGACTTTCCATTAGGCACTTCATCACAAATTAAATTCGGTAATCGCGCAAACAAATCATCTAATTGAGTTTGAATTTCATCAAAACTGCTTTTAGCTTCATCTAACGATTTTCCTAAACTTGCCACTTCATCTAGTAATGGCTGGGCGTCTTCACCTTTTGCTTTTGCTTGACCAATGGACTTTGATTTAACTTTACGCTCATTTTGTAATTCTTGAGTTTTAATCTGAAGAGATTTTCTTTGTTCTTCAAGAGCTAAATAATGTGCTTTATCAAACGCAAATCCTCGACGTGATAAGTTCTCAACAACGCTATCTAGGTCATTTCTGAATAATTTTGGATCGATCATAGGTTATAAGTCGCTATATTTTAAAAGTGTTAATACTGGAAAAGTATCAATTAGTCATAATTACGAAACGGCGTGTATTCTAGCACCAAGATAGGCGCCAACAAACACGAAAATAAGACATAAGAAGCAATTTATAAAAATATTAAGAGCAAATTTAAAAAAATGCTGCTCTTGGAATAAGAAAAAGCTATCTAAAGCAAATGCAGAGAAAGTTGTAAAAGCACCTAAAAATCCTACAAAGAAAAAAAGCATTCGGCCTTGGCTCCATGAATTACCGTTAGAGTCTAACCAGACATAAACTAATCCAGAAAAAAAACAGCCTAAGACATTCACAAAAAGAGTCGGATAAGGAAATTCAGTTCCTGTGATACTTGGTAAATACTCTCTCACCCAAAACCGCGCGCTCGCACCTAATGCGCCACCTAATGCGACAGTTAAAGTCGGTAGCAATTTTGTAATCATTGATTCAATCATAATCTTATAAAAGTTTCTTAAATTTTGGCTTTTAAGTAAGCCATTTTTTCTTTAATTTGTTTCTCTAATCCACGTTCGACAGGTTGATAATAACGTTCTTCCTTTTTATTTTCAGGAAAATAAATCTGTCCAGCAGCAAAAGCATCCAGCTCATCGTGATCATAACGATACGCTTTACCAAAATCGAGGGATTTCATTAATTGTGTGGGGGCATTTCTTAAATGAATAGGCACTTCATGACTAGGATCAGATTTAACATCGGTCAAACAAGCATTATAGGCTTTATAAACGGCATTACTCTTAGGCGCGACAGCAATATAAGTAATTGCCTGAGCTATTGCTAGCTCACCTTCTGGACTGCCTAATCTTTGCTGAACATCCCAAGCGTTTATCGCTACTTGCAATGCTCTTGGATCAGCATTACCGACCTCTTCACTTGCCATTCTAACAACCCGCCTTGCAATATAAAGTGCATCACAACCGGCATCTATCATTCGACAAAACCAATAAAGTGCAGCATCGGGATTAGATCCTCTGACTGACTTGTGCAAAGCCGATATTTGATCGTAAAAAATATCACCACCTTGGTCAAATCGCTTAGAGTTATCTCCCACGAGTGATTTAATTAAGGCTTCACTAATAAGCATTTCACCAGAATCATCGACTGATGATAAGTCAACCGCCATCTCCAATAAATTTAAAATACGACGCGCATCACCATCCACCACTTGCGTTAAAATATTTTTGCAATTCTCATTAATAGTTAATTTGATATCACCATAACCATGTTTTTTATCCGTGATGGCTCTATGTAATACAGTTTCTAAATCGGATTGAGTCAGTGGTTTTAATACGTAAGTTTTAGCTCGAGAGAGCAATGCATTATTTACTTCAAAAGAAGGGTTTTCCGTTGTTGCTCCAATAAATATAAAAGTGCCATCTTCCACATAAGGTAAAAAGGCATCTTGCTGAGATTTATTAAAACGGTGTACCTCGTCAACAAATAATAATGTTTGAATACCCTGTAGTTTTTTATACTGAGCTTGTTCAACTGCCGAACGAATATCCTTAACACTTCCTAAAACGGCTGATATAGAAATAAAAAAACAATCACAATGATTAGCAATAATTCTAGCTAACGTGGTCTTTCCTGTTCCCGGAGGACCCCATAAAAGCATCGAATGAGGTTTAGATTGAGTAATTGCTTCAAACAGAGGTTTACCAGATTCAAATAAGTGCGTTTGTCCTGCATATTCGGACAATGACTGAGGTCTCATTCTGGCCGCTAACGGAATGCTATTTGATATTTTATTTGTGTCAGGTTTGCCCACAATTGAATTTGAAAATAGATCAGCCATAGATTCGTTTTTTATTCACTTAAAGTTGTTCTCGAGAGTCAATCACATCCGTTCCATCGGGCGTTTCAAAAATAAATTCTTGTACATCTATTTTTTCATTACGAATGACATTCAAAAATTCAACCGTTGTTTTACTTCCTAGCGCATCCGTTAGAAATAATTCGGTAATTTTTTTATCTTTAATTAAAATATGTACACTTTCAAACAAGCTATTTTCTTTTGGCTTTAATAAAAATAAAAATTCATTTGGTTTCTTATTATTTTCATCTTTACCGATATTTTTTATTCTTTTTATATCATAAGCTTTTACTAATTCTTCAACGCCACTTGTCAATAAAAGAAGTGGCGAGTTTGTTAATACTAAGTTTTGGTTTTGAATAGTCACTTGCTCTAAATCTGGATCGTAAGTCCATAGATGATCACCGTCGGCTATAATAATCTGCTCATAATCCGTCTTAGTCTGCCACTTAAAATGGTTAGGACGATGTATCAAGAAACGTCCAGTTGTTACATCTGGTTCAGTCGCGTCATCTCGAAAAACACTTTGTTTAAAATCAGCTTGATAAGTCATGGTTGATTGTAATATTTCAGCTAGTTTTTTCGCATCTTTCAGATCGAGTAAATTTTCATTTATCGGTGATAAGTGATTTGATTCAGCGTTATTATTTTCTTCTGCAATAGAAAAGACATTTATAAATCCAAAACCGAGTATGATGCAAAAAAAAGCATGACGAAAAGTTAAAATGATTTTATTTTTCATTCTGTTCCTATTTTTAGGCGGGCGGTGGAGGTGGCGCTAATACTTCTCGCGAACCATTGGATTGCATCGCAGACACAACACCTGCGGCTTCCATGGCTTCAATCATTCTAGCCGCTCTATTGTAACCAATCTTGAGTCGTCGTTGTACGCCAGAGATTGATGCTTTACGTGTTTCTGTAACAATTTGTATAGCGTGATCATACAACTCATCTTGCTCTTCCGCATTTTCACCTTCTGGACCACTCATACCGGGAATATCAGTATCAGGAGCACCAGCAGTAATAGAGTCTTCAAAAACAGGTTCACCTCGTTTTTTCCAATCAGCAACCACTCGATGTACTTCGTCATCATCTACAAATGCACCGTGAACTCGAATAGGAATACTCGTTCCTCCAGGGAGGTACAGCATGTCCCCCTGCCCTAATAATTGCTCAGCTCCCATTTGATCTAAAATTGTTCTAGAATCGATTTTTGATGAAACTTGAAATGCTATTCGTGAAGGAATATTAGCTTTTATTAATCCCGTAATTACATCGACCGAAGGTCTTTGCGTTGCCAGCAGAAGATGTATCCCTGCCGCTCTTGCTTTTTGAGCAATTCTAGCAATTAATTCTTCAACTTTCTTACCTACGATCATCATCATATCAGCTAGCTCATCAATAACGATTACCACTTTAGGCAAGCTCGTTAATTCTGGCGCTTCTTCTTCCAAGCCATCTGTTGGTTTCCACAGCGGGTCTTTTAATGGCTCTCCTCTTTTTATTGCATCATTAATTTTTTTATTAAAACCCGCTAAATTTCTAACACCTAAAGCAGACATTAATTGATAACGGCGTTCCATTTCTGCAACCGCCCATCTCAAAGAATTAGCGGCTTCTTTCATATCCGTGACAACCGGCGTTAATAAATGTGGAATACCTTCATAAACTGAAAGTTCTAACATCTTTGGATCAATCATAATCATGCGAACTTCTTCAGGTGAAGACTTATATAAAATACTCACCAGCATCGCGTTAAGCCCAACAGACTTACCTGAACCAGTTGTTCCAGCAACCAACAAATGAGGCATTTTAATCAAGTCAATCACTGTTGGCGCACCAGAAATATCTTTACCTAGCGCCATAGTTAAATGTGATTTTGATTGATCAAAAGCTTTACTGGCAATCACTTCTTTTAAGCGAACAATCTCTCGGTTTTCGTTAGGGACTTCAATACCAATGTATGGTTTACCAGGAATGACTTCAACCACTCGCACGCTTGTTGTCGACATCGCTCTAGCCATATCTTTTGCCAGTCCAGAAATCTTAGCAACTTTAATTCCTGCCGCTAAATCCAGTTCAAAGCGAGTGATAACCGGTCCCGGATGAACCGCCACCACTTCAGCCGTTACACCAAAATCCGCTAGTTTTAATTCAACCAAACGAGACAATGCTTCTAAGGTTTCATCCGATAAACTATGTTGAGGCGCTTGAGGTTCGTCCAAGAGTCTCACTTGAGGAAGCTCGCCTACCACCGGTTCATCAAACAAACTACTTTGACGCTCTTTTTCAACTCTTAAACTTGGCTCAATTCGCTTAACTTCTTTCTCAATTTTAACCGGCTTTCGTTTAGCAATTTCAATCCGTTTTGTTATGAAGGTTTCTTCTCGCTTTGCTTGTACTTCTTTTTGCGCTTTATTATCACGATATTTATCCAAACGTTCTCGATAGACACGAGCTAACCACGTGAAAAATTCTAAAGTGTTTTTTCCAATCCAATCCATTAATTGAAACCAAGATATTCCGGTAAATAATGTCATTGACGCAAAAAAAGAAGCTAATAAAAGTAAAGTTGCTCCAATCGCATTAAACCAAGAGACTAATAAATCAGATAATAGTTTACCAACGACCCCTCCCGACAAATAAGAATCTGTCATTGCCGGTTCAACAAAATGAAGTGATGAAATAGCTGCACCTAATAGGAGAGTAAAAACCAAACCAAACAAACGAAAAGACCAAAACATAAAACTATTGGGAAGTGTATTTTTGCGTTCTCTAAATAATAAATAGCCCGAATAAATCACCATAAATGGAAAAATAAAGGCTAAATAACCGAACAAGTGTAAAAATCGACTGGAAAACCAAGCTCCCGCTCGGCCACTAGCATTTTCAATTTCTGAAATAGACGAAGCTAATGTCCATCCTGGATCATTGGGTGAAAAGCTAATAAGAGAAATCAGTAAAAAGATGGAAATCGCTACTAACAGTATAAAACTACCTTCTTTGAGCCTAATCATAAGAATATCGGCTACTGGGTTTTCATTTAGATTCTTATGTTTTATTAATTCTTTCATATTTCATTTATTTATCTTGAATTCAAATATTCATTAATTGGTTTGTTTAAATTGACTAATTTATTTGTAAAGCTCTGCTCTCTTTAACTTCTTCCATAACTACATAAGTTCTTGACGCGCTAACACCTGGTAACGTTAATAGAGTCTCACCTAATAAAAATCGGTAGGAAACCATATCCGCGACTCTCGCTTTAACTAGGTAGTCAAAATCACCCGAAACTAAGTGACACTCTAACACTTGAGGTAATTCGATTACAGACTTTTTAAACTCATTAAAAACACCTGGGGAGGTATGGTTAAGACGAATTTCTACGAAAACTAATAACGAAGATTGGAGCATTTGTGGTGATAAAATAGCTTCATATCCCTTAATAAAACCATTGGCTTCCAAGCGTTTAACCCGTTCTAAACAGGGGGTAGGACTTAAACCGACTCGTCTTGCTAACTCAACATTGGCTAACCGCCCATTGCTTTGCAACTCTCTCAGTATCGACTTATCAATTCGATCGATTTCTGTTGGTATCAGCACCACTTAATTTACCTTCTTAATTGAGAACGCACTCAAGCATTATACATTTATCACTGCAAACTAACACTTATTCGAGATTATATATCGAATAAGTGATTAATAAAGTCGAATTATCTATAAAAACCCCTGTAAACTAGCGAAATATATCGACCAAAGCTATTAATCTATATTATATATCGGAATATCGGAGAATTAAAAAATGTTGATCGGCGTACCTAAAGAGATAAAAAACCACGAATACCGTGTTGGAATGATTCCTGCCAGTGCGAGAGAGCTAATTAGCCATGGACATCAAGTAGTTGTTGAAACAAATGCTGGTAATGGGATAGGTTTCGATGACCAAGCATACATCGATGCTGGTGCAGAAATCAGAAACAGTGCAGAAGAAATCTTTGCTCAAGCTGAAATGATTGTCAAAGTAAAAGAGCCATTAACAAATGAACGTGCAATGCTTAAAGAAGATCAAATTTTATTTACCTACTTGCATTTAGCACCAGATCTACCACAAACCAAAGATTTGATCGCGAGTAAAGCTGTTTGTATCGCTTATGAAACTGTCACCGCTAACAATGGTAGTTTGCCTTTATTAGCTCCCATGTCAGAAGTTGCTGGACGTATGTCGATCCAAGCGGGTGCTCAATGTTTAGAAAAGTCAAAAGCTGGTCGTGGCATGTTATTAGCCGGAGTGCCTGGAGTATCCCCTGCCAAAGTTGTTATTATTGGTGGCGGTGTTGTTGGTTCAAATGCTACACAAATGGCGATAGGTATGGGTGCAAATGTTGTGATCCTTGACCGCTCTATTGATGTATTAAGACGACTAGACGCACAATTTGGTGCTCAGTTAGAAACTGTTTTCTCAAGTAAAGACGCATTGGATCAACATCTTTTATCTGCTGACTTAGTGATAGGTGGGGTATTAATACCAGGAGCTGCCGCACCAAAATTAGTGACGGAAGATATGATCAAACGTATGAAGCCTGGCGCAGCAGTCGTTGATGTAGCTATTGACCAAGGTGGTTGTTTTGCAACCTCTAAAGCCACCACACATGATGATCCAACTTACATAGTGGATGATGTTGTACACTATTGTGTTGCTAACATGCCCGGAGCAGTTCCAAGAACATCAACATTCGCACTAAACAATGCAACGCTTCCTTATATCATCAGTATTGCTAACAATGGCTATAAAGTGGCACTAGAGAAAGATGTACATTTGATGAATGGCTTAAATATTCACAAAGGTGTTGTTACTTGTCACAGCGTTGCTGATAACCTTGGATTTGATTATGTCGATCCGAATGATGCAGTGAATATGTAAATCAACTTGACCATTACAACTAAACAATTAGTTTAAAATGTGAAAGGGTAAAGCAAAAGCTTTACCCTTTTTTGTTTCAAGAAAGAAGATAAACGAATATAATAGCGCCAATATCCACAATAAAATTTTCAAATACAATGTCGTCACTTCAAGATCAATTATTAAAAGCTGGACTCGTCAGTAAAGACAAGGCCACAAAAGCGAAAAGTGCCAAACGCAAACAAGCTAAAATTAATCGCAAACATAAAATTGAAACGATTGATGAGAATAAGCAAGCTGCAGAAAAGCAAATGGCCGAGCAAGCCGAAAAAGCAAGAATATTAAATCAAGAAAAAAATGCTAAAGCAGAAACAATAGCCATTCAAGCTCAGATCATACAACTCATACAAACGAATCAACAAAATACGGGAAAACCAAGCGTTACTTATAATTTTACCGATAACAATAAAATCAAAAAACTTGGAGTATCAAAAGAAATTAACAAACACATTTCTTACGGCTTGCTAGCAATAGCACGTTTTAATAATGGATATGCTTTAGTGCCCAAAATGGTTGCTGTTAAAATTCAACAACGATCAGATGATGTTATCATTCCCCTCAATTATGAAGAGCCGGAAGTTTTAGAAGATGATCCTTACGCTGAATATCAAATCCCTGATGATTTAATGTGGTAAATCACTATTAATATCTTTCTAAATAAGCATATTTTTTATTGTTATCTAGTCATACGTTTATCTTACTCTAACAAGGATGTTACAATGAAAAACTTAAACACCTTTTATACTCCCATCACCATTGGTAATCATCTTATGCGGATCCGCACTTTATTTTTTTCTTGTTTACTAGGATTAAGCACAATAGTTTCATCTGCTCCATGGGTTGATACCAATGATGCAGGGTTAAGAGCTGATATCCAACTTTTATCTGATACCGGTGTATTAAATATACCAGTAACCACTTATCCTTTAATGTGGTCTAGCATTTCACCACATATAAAAAATATTGATCCAAACTCGCTATCAAGCTCTCAGTTTAACGCTTTTATCCATCTACGTAGGAAAGTGAATGCATTAAATTCTAAATCAATCAATAATAAAGCTAGTTTATACTTATCAAGTAACGAACGACGCTTTACTTCTTTTGGTTCAAGTGATTTTGAACGCTCTACAGCATCTATTTCCTCAGAGTACACCGGAGAGAATTTTTCTGGAAAATTACAAATTAACTATAACAAAGCATACAACCTAACAACTAATCAAGATAAGCAAGATCTCGATGGAAGCTACATAGCTTATCGGTATGCTAATTGGGTGATGGATATCGGAGCTGTCGATAAATGGTGGGGACCAGGCTTCGATACCAGTTTGATACTTTCAACAAATGCCCGCCCCCTACCCGCAATTTCAATAAAACGAGATAACACATTACCATTTGACACGCCTTGGCTAAGTTGGATAGGTCCATGGAATTTTACTGCTCAAATTGCTCATTTAGAACACGACCGTTTTGTTCCCGATGCAAAATTGTGGAACTCAAGAGCAACCTTCAAACCTTTTAAAAGGTTGGAGTTAGGTTTATCTTGGTCGTATCAATGGGGTGGAAAAGGTCAACCAGAAACTCTTAATGATTTTGTTAGAGGTCTTTTAGGAAGAACAGAATGTGTTGATGGCTCAGACAACTGTGGAGAAGAATTAGAAACTAAGCTGGGCAATCAATTAGCTGGATTTGATGGTCGTTGGGCAGATACAATATTAGGAACGCCTTATGCTATTTACGCTCAATCCATAGGAGAAGATAGCCCTAGCCCTGGAACTCTACAAATAACTGATAAAGCCTTTTTGTATGGCATTGAAACCCAGTTTTCCATCGGGGAACAACAAATATTAATGAACTTTGAATATAGTGATACACAAGTTAGTTGTGCTTCAGCAGAAGATACATCTCAAGATTGTTATTATGAACACAGCATCTATCGTTCTGGTTATCGTTACAATCAACGAAGCATTGGCTCCACTTATGATAACGATGCTGAAACAAATACGTTAACGTTGATTGGCAGGCAAGTTAATCAAAATTCATGGCTCATTAAATTAAAAAACTCAAAGTTAAATACCAATGATCGAGATCGCTTTCCAAACAACTCGTTACTAGGCAATAGTGTAAGCAAAGTCGCTGAAAATATTACCCAGTTAACCTTTGAATATCATCTAATTCTTGACACGGATCGATTAACTTTAGGTAGCACTCTTAGCCAATCAAAGATTAATCTGGAAACAGAAAAAGATTATAATTTTTATTTGAAATATGAATATAATTTCACCGAATAAAGTTTATTTGGATGAAGGATTTAGATGGACAGTCTCTTTGCTGAGTACCTTTGCTGAAATGAGTGAAATGTACGCTTGAGCCAGCGAGCGCCATGTTCCAATATCTGACCAACCGACATCAATAGGAATCACCAATGCTGATTTAGCGTTCTGGAATTGACATAACGGCTCCATGATTGCATGATCAAATGAAATTGCAGGACATTGACCAAAGCTAGCAGGATCAATTTCTATTATCCCACTAAAATTCTTGGCACCATCTAAACTTGATTTACAAATTTTTAAAATCTCAGGCTGATAGTTTTCAAATTCTTTTAAAATTCGACTTGCCTTAAACGCATAAATACCGCTATTCCAATAATATTGACCACATTCTAAATAATTTTTTGCTGTCAATTTATCAGGCTTTTCAACAAATTGGTTTATTTCAAAAATATCAAGTTGGTTTACTTGTCCATCAATTCGTCTATTAATATATTTTTCGCCTTGATTAATATAACCATAAGCCGTTGACGCAAACTTTGAAACACAACCAAATGCGACAATATGATCATCTTTTGCCAGTTCAACCGCGTTTCGCACAGTATTAGTAAAAACAGTCACATTTTGAATAATATGATCCGCAGGTAAAATCAATAAAACAGGATTTTCGTTATTTTTTATTGCATGTAAAGCACTTAATGCAACAGCTGGTGCTGTATTTTTACCAACGGCTTCTAATAATATTTCCGCAGGAGAGTTTATCTTTTCTAATTGAGAAATGACTAAACCACTCTGTTGATTATTACAAATAACAAGTGGATTAAAATGGTTTAATTTTGAGAAACGAAGAATTGTATTTTGTAGAAGAGAATTTTTACCGCAGAGGTAGAGTAGTTTGACAAAAGCTTTGGGACGGGAGTTTCTTGAGAGTGGCCAGAGACGGAGTCCTTTTCCACCGGCAAGTATGATTGGTTTGAACATTGAATAGTGCCATTTACAATTATTTGAATTTTTTGTCACCTCAGGCAACCACCTAAAGTAATACAAATTTTTACATTATATTAACACTTTATATCAACTATTTGGCAGGCTTCCTATTTATAATCTATACTCAACGAACAATATTTAGACAGTTGTAAAACAATAAATAGATCATATTACCATTTAGTCCTAAATTAGACTGTTTTATCCTCTATGTCCTTGTTTTGTTGGAATATAAAAGTATAATCACCCAGAAATTGGAGTTCGGGTAATTATGGAACAATACCTACTAAGTTAAAAGGGTTTTAAAATGGATGAAATATCCCCACTAATGCAATCTTTATTGTCAGCCCCCTTATTCTTAGCATTTTTACTATCCGCGACACTCATACCTTTTTTGCGACGTTTAGCCATTAATTATGACTTTACAGATTTACCTGGTGGTAGAAAACAACATAAAGCGCCGGTGCCATTAGTTGGTGGCATAGCCATATTCATAGCCTGCGCAATTTCTATTCTTGTGTGGGGTGTACCCAAAAACTACGACGGTGTAATAGTGGCATCTACTGGTATTTTTATAATTGGATTAATCGATGATAAATATGACTTAAAGGCGAGTATTCGTTTAATTTTACAAACTCTGCTCGTCGTGACAGCTCTTTGGTGGGACAGTATTTGGATTTCTCAAATAACAATTACTCCAGACATGATAATTAATCTAAGTTATTTCTCGTATCCGCTGACCGTAATTGTAGTTTTAGGTATTATGAACGCGATTAATATGCTTGATGGATTGGATGGTCTTTCTTCTGGAATAGTATTATTCATTGTCGGATTCCTTGTTGGTATATCCAGTATTTCAAATGAATCTAGTAGCCTGTTGTTTGCAAAAATTATTTTTGGTGCGGTGTTTGGTTTTTGGCTGTATAACTACCGATTTGCGTGGAGGGAAAAAGCCTCCGTTTTTATGGGCGATTCAGGCACTAACCTTTTGGGTTTTATTTTACCATGTATAGCAATAAAGTTATCTTCTATTGCTTCGAACCAGGTATCCCAAACAACGTTACTTTGGCTATTTGCTATCCCTATTTGGGATATAGTCGCAGTCATTGTAAAAAGAGTTAGAGAGGGTCGTTCACCATTGAGTGCGGGAAGAGATCATATCCACCATGTATTATTGAAATCAGGATTGACTGTTAGACAGTCTTTACACTTGATCTATCTTCTTTCAATAGCCACAGTTTCATTTGGACTTTCTCTTCAGTTTTTCAAGCTGAGCAATTTAGAATCATATTTAACATTTACAGTATTTATGGTTATTTATTTGGGTAGAGTTGGTTCACTATACAAGAAAAGGGATGCCGAGATTTACGATTTTGAACGTTTAGGAGATCGCAGGGATGAAGAAGATGAAAGTGTTGTGAATATATCAACTAGAAGAAAAACTTTAAGTTGATATTTAGACATCTACTTACTTTTTAATAGTATTTCCTATACTTAAAAGCATATTGATTGCCAGCTTCCTACGATCAAATTTTAGAGAACTTTTTCGACTATTATCAGCCAATATTTTTAGCTCACGGCTATCCTTGTAGAGCCTGACGATTTCATTTTTCAATTGCTCAGGAGATTCTGGTTTAACAACAACTCCTGAATTTGTATCACGGATTAATTTTGTCGACTCTCCGGTAGGTGCTGTAATTATAATTGGTATCCCCATCCCCATAGATTCAAATATTTTAGATGGAATGACCGTTCTAAATAATTTAGTATCCTTTAGACTAATTAAAGAAATATCACATAAACTCCAAAGACGAGGCATAAGTTCTTTGGATTGTCTTGGAATGAACCTAACATTGTCTAATTTCTTTTCCCTAACTAATTTAATAATTTCTTTTTTAGCAGCTCCCCCACCCGCAAAAAGAATTAATATATCTTTTATATCAGTCAAAAGCTCTGCGGTCTCTACAATTTTATCTAAAGCATGTGCTAATCCGTGCGTACCAACATAACCTACAACAAACTTACCTACTAAATCATATTGCTTAACAAACCCTTCGTCTTTTTTCCTAGCGAGTTGGTAAGTCGATAAATCAACACCGTTTAAAATAACATCAATTTTATTTCCATCGATCCCTCTTTCAATTAACTCATTTTTAAAACTGTGCGTCACAGAAATTATTTTATCTGCTCTACGGTATAAAAATATTTCTATTTTTTCTAAAATACGAATAGGCAATGTTCTACCCATCGCTCCAACAGCGGTTATAGACGCTGGCCAGATATCTCTGAGTTCAAAAATAAAAGGTTTAAATTTAATAACTGATAATGCCCATGCACTGATGACTGTGAAGAACTGAGGCGAAGTGCCGACAATAACATCTGGTTTTCTAACAAATAAACCTGCAACAAAACTAGTCACCATAAAAGACATAAAATCTAAAATGCGTTTAGCAAAACCCTCGTTAGCAGTGATATAAGTCTTAACTCGTCTAACTTCAATTCCTTCTATTTTTTCATTTTTATACCAATTATTACTATATCCATCAAAGACTTTACCTTCAGGGAAGTTAGGTGTACCTGTAATTATTGTAACCTTGTGTCCAAGCTTCACCCATTCTCTGGCATGCTCATAAGTTCTTGTAGCAGGAGCATTACCTTCTGGAGGAAAATTATCAGTCAAAAAGAGGATATGCATAGTTATGACTTTTTCCAATCAATTTGATAAATAACTGTTGAACTAGAGTACTTAAGCATTAACCTCTTTGAGGAAAGAACAATACCAAATTCTGGATGCCAAGTTGAATTTTCAATCATTATTTTTGCACCTTCTATTTTTAAATGAATAGTGTAAGAATGGCTTCGTAATCTACATGAGTTATTGTCAGAGAATTCTATTTCGATATCAGGGTGCAAATGCAAAAAACCTGCAGAAGATTCAAAATTTCCTTGTAAGTAATCTTTAACTTTGCAGCTGATCAAAGAAACATTCCATGTTCTGTGATGAACACAATTTATTCCTAGCTTCTTATATCCATTATGAGCAGCAGAAAATTCTATTTTTTGTTCAGATGATAGTTGCTCAACCCTTCGATTTTTGATATCAGCTCTACGTGCAACTCTAAAACCACTCCATACCTCAGAAGAGTTACGTTCATTGATTAAAACAGTATTATGTGACGACGTGCCTCTTTGTCGTAACCTTTCATCACTCATACCATATTCGGAAATACCCGAGTTAACAAACACTCTTGATTGTCCCAAAGACAATTCAAAAGATAAAGAATCTGCGTGGGCATGACCAGGAATATAGCTTGGTCCAACAGGTGACAAGTCTGCAATTAAACAAAAATCGTTTGATTTAATTGAAACATAGCCTGTATTTTTTAAATTATTGACTAACAAAGTATCTTCTGGGATATCCATCTCATTAACGCCAAAACCCAATTTTGTTGCATACTCTCTTATTACTGAGTTATCAGGAGCTATGCCAAAAGCACTATCATTAAAAAAACTCACTTTATCGTCACCAAGACTCATTTGATTTAACCAAACTAACATTATAATAATCTTTTGCTTAGTCAGATCGATAACACTAAGTGGAATCTTAGAAGGATATGTTTTAAATAAATTATATAAATCTAAAAGGTCGGTTAACATGATTGAATGATACATGGGCGTTAGTTCAAAACTACCACCGTCATTCAAAACTTGTTCTTTTAACTCCTTTTCGTAATCCTTAAGCGCAAGCATTAACCATTTATTAGCATCTCGCCCATCAAAGAAACAGCCGGCAAACAACAATGCCTTTAAATTAACAAAATAATGATTTCCTAATAAGTGTTTTTCTAAGTCTTGAGAAAGAAAGTCAGCCTGTTGAGCTAAACTATCAAGCAATTGCTTATCCGCAGCTAGACCAGACAAACACGCTTTAGTCCAATTAACAATTCTCAAGGATAAAGTGTAGGCTTCCCAACCATTTCCACCATCTTTAGCTGGATTTTCGGCTATCCATTTATTGATCCAATAAATTTGTAATTTACTTCTTGATTGGCTACCAAAAGAATTAAGATCATCAAAATAATGTAAATTATAAAGCCATAATTTATTCTGCTTCGAGCTATTCCAATCTGAAGGCTTATTAACTTCACCTTTACAATTTAAGAAAATAACATTGGTCTCATCGAAGAATTTCTGAGTATAAATTTTTTGAGTAATCCAAGCGCCCTCGCCCAAAGAACGAACGCTTTCAACATCTCGAATTTTCGGATGTTTAATTTTTTTTAGAACTCTATGATATACCTGAGTAAATTTAAGATATTTAAGGGTATGGTAATAGGTTAGTAGTTTCATAACAAAAAACAGGGACAAAAGCCCCTGTCTATTCTCTCTTTGGTTAAATTATTTTCGAAGTGCTTCAGCAATTTCAATGGATATTCTAGCAACTTCCATAATTTCCGAGAATTCGATTGGCGATGGATTACCTTTTTGTATAGAGTCAACAAAGGCTTTGGAACAATTGACTTGCCCTTTATCTTGAGTCATTATTTTATTTTTGCTAAATCCAGACCAACCGTAACCCGTTAATTTTCTAAAGTTATCTAGTTGCAATACTCCATCGTTTGCAAACACTTCTATACGCTCCTTTGGAAAAGCTTTTCCACCATTAGCAAGGTAATGAATAGTACCAAAAGATCCATCCTTAAAGCTTAATGTAATTGAAGCTTTGTCTTCGGTTATTTCAATACCTGGAGCTGCGCCCATGCAAGTGGCGGTGTAGCCAGTAATTTCAGAATCAGCCAGAAAACGCATTAAATCAATATAATGACAAGCTTCACCAATTATTCTTCCCCCACCAACCACTGGATCTTGCGTCCAATGATCCGCAGGAATAGCCCCAGCATTCATAGTCATTATAAAAGATTTTGGTTCTGTAATATTCTTCAAAAGAGACTTGATTTTAATAACGTGCGGTGAAAAACGTCGGTTATAACCAACCATGACTCGACTCTTTCCCGCATGTTCTTTATAGACTGATTCGATTAAATCTAGTTCTGAAGAAGTTAAAGCCAAAGGTTTTTCGACGAACACGTTTTTTCCAGCGTTTAAAGCATCAACAACTTGTTCCGCATGTAAATTATGCTGTGTTGCGATGACAACAGTATTAATCGCGTCATCATCAAATAGTTGCTTTAAATCAGTAGAAGCTTTAGCAAAATCATTTTTCTTACCGTGATGAACTGCACTTATCCCACCACTAGTAAGCAAAGTATCCATTTTTGCACCGGCTTGTTTAAATGCAGGGATCAAAACTCGAGACGCATAATTGCCTCCACCAATAAAACCACAGACAACATCTTGTGGTTGATAATTTTCTGGCGCCTTTATACGTACTATTTTTTTATTTAGTAACTCTTGAGGTTCCGACGTATAGCTCATCAAAATCCCTAGTGAAGACCGGTCATCTAAACATTTATAAGCTTCAACAGCATTTTCAATTTCAAAACGATGGCTAATTAAAGGTTTAACGTCAATCGCACCAGAAGACATTAAATCGAGCACCGCTTCAAAATTTCTTTGCTCAGTCCATCGAACAAAACCAATAGGATAATCATGTCCATTTTCTTCATAATCACTGTCATATCGGCCTGGTCCATAGGAGCAAGAAACCTGAAAAGAAATTTCTTTTTCATAAAAATCAGCTCTAGATAATTCAAGCCCTACAACACCAACAAGCACAACACGACCTCGTTTACGGCACATTTGAGGTGCTTGACTTATCGGGTCATTACTTTTTGTTGAGGCGGTAATGATTACCGCATCTACACCACGCCCTCTTGAGAATTCATTCGCTTTGGTTAAAGCATCTTCATCTTTCGACAGGTCAACTATTTCAGCACCAAATATTTTTGCTAACTCACATTTTGCCGAATCAAAATCAATTCCTAAAACCCGACAACCATTAGCCTTAAGTAATTGAACAGTAATTAATCCAATCAAACCCAGCCCAGTAACAACAACCGTTTCACCAAGTGTTGGATTAGCAATTCTTACTCCCTGCATAGCTATAGCGGCCAAGACGGTAAATGCAGCACTTTCATTATCCACATTATCTGGTATAACTGCACATAGTTTTTTAGGGACTCTAACAACTTCCGCATGACTACCATTGGAAACGATTCGAGTTCCAGTTTTAAACTCAGTTTGACCATTGTTTTGTACTATTCCTACATTACAATATCCTAGAGGCAAAGGTTGATCCAATTTAGAACGCACAGCTTCGATGGTCGGCATCAATCCATCAGTTTTCACCTTCCCCAATACCATCTTAACTTTATCAGGTTGAGAACGGGCTTTTTGGATCCAGCTTGATTTTCCAAAGTCTATTAGCATCCGTTCTGTTCCAACAGAAACAAGAGATTTTTTAGTTGTAATTAAAACCTGCCCTTTCTTAGTTTGAGGACAAGGTACATCAACTAAAGATGTTTCACCGTTTGAAATATTTTGTAGTATTTGTTTCATTTATTTCTTCATTCTAATTAAATTGTAGAAAAGGCTTTTATCTTGCTTTTTGCCTCTGGAGAAAGATAATTGATTAAAACAGCTTTATAGACCCCCTTAAAAACAAAAAGGCTTCCAGCAGCAACCCCTATAATTTTGTAACGTTGTACTAAATCGATAATATCTTTTGAAGATCCTGCACCGCCAAGAAACGTAACAGGTAAACTAACTGCGTCTCTAACTAAATCGGTTAACTTAGTATCAAATCCATTCATCATGCCATCATTATCTATCGAATTAATCACTAACTCCCCTATTCCGACGGCTTCCAACTCTTTGGCAAATTCAACTAACTTAATTTTTTTCTTTTGCTTCGCATTATGTGTAAAAACATCATAACTACCAAACAAAGATTTTTTAACATCCAAAACAACAACTACACTTTGTCGACCAACAGCAGCAGCTATTTCTTTGACCAAATTAGGTATTTCGATCACTGCGCTACTCAGCGCTACTTTTTCTACACCAAGAGAAATTATTCTCTTGGCTTGCGAAGCAGTTTTAATCCCTCCGCCATAGCAAAGAGGCATTCTACATTCAGTTGCTAAGTGAGCAATCATTTTGTAGTCGGGTTCTACATTATTGACCGTTGCGTCTATATCTAACACAACTAGCTCATCAACTTCTTTTTCATTAAAGATCTTTACCGCATTTATTGGATCACCAACATATTTTGAATCTTTGAATTTAACGGTCTTCACTAATCCTTTGTTATGAACCAATAAACAAGGAATGACTCTAGATCTTAGCATAAATTCAATTCCGCAAAATTCTTAAAGACGCTAATACCATTTGAATGACTTTTTTCTGGATGAAATTGAAAACCATATATATTTTCCTTCTGCACTGCAGATGCGAACTCCTGCCCATATAGAGTTTTTGCCAAAACGTCTGACTTGTTTTGGCATTCAAAATAAAAGGAATGTAAAAAGTAAAATCCTTTATCATTATCAACGCCTTTAAATATTTCATTGTCATTAGTAGGGATTGCAGTGTTCCATCCCATGTGAGGAGTTTTGGGTTTTTGTTTTATGATAGATTCATCAAATATTTTAACTTTTGCGTCAAACCAATTCAAACCAGATAATTGTCCTTCATCACTACTTGTAGCCATTATTTGCATTCCAACGCAAACACCTAAAACAGGAATTTTGTCCTCAAGTACTAACTTGCCCAAGAGCTCTCGCATACCAGACTTATCAAGAAGCAACATTGTTTCGTCAAAGGCACCAACGCCTGCGAGAATAATTCTTGTTGCTCCAGCCAGTTCCTCCGCTGTAGAAACAGTTTTGCAATCAATATTTAATCTCTTATAGATATTTTTTATCGCTTGGATATTTCCAGAACCATAATCAACAATAGATATCACCGCTTTCCGCCTTTTTCTAGCCCTATAGCGCGTAAAACCTTTGCTCCAATATCATATAATGATTGTTGATTTTTATAGTCCTTATAAGTTTTGTTAGGTGCATCAAAATAACCACGAAGCTCATCTACAGAAATACCTAATTTATTCGCTATATATTCAAAATCATCATTGATTGTTTCAGGGTTGTAAGCTGGGACTTTTAATTTTTCTAACGCTTCTTCTCTGGTCATTTGACCTGTCAAAATTAAACTAGAGTATTGTACTTTTCTTGTATCAAATCCAAATTTCTGAGGTAACCAATATCCTTCATAAAAACGAGTAAAACGAGATTCGAAATGTTTTTGGGCATAACGTTGATAACCAAAATTATCGACTAGAAACTGAGTCGCTTCCTCCTTGTCGTACTCCATAAAATCGAGAGGCCGATACACTTTAATTCCTTTGATATAAGGCAAATAGACTTTATGCCATAAAATATTTGTTAAAGGAAATTTTTTGAGTTTTTTTGTACCGAACTTTTTCTGAATATCTTTTATTTGGCGAGAATCAGATTGAAAATACATCCACTCAAGAGGGTTTCTGATGCATTCTGTAGAATAGTTACCGCCTGTTAGAATATGTTTAATCTTGTGTTTGTTAGCAAACTTATACATCGTTGCAAAAAACGAATGATCTTGTGGTGTATCAGTATGAGAAACTCCAGCCTTGAAAAAAGACAATTGCAAGTCTTTCATTTCTTCCCAATCGATAACTTCGGTGTACAAATCCAACCCAAGACGGTCAACTATCTGTTCAATATTACTCACTGCCTGTTCAGAATTCCATCCCGCGTCAACATGAAAAACAAGTGGTCGTAATCCCAGTTTTTCTTTGGCGAGATAGACGAGATAAGAACTATCAATTCCTCCACTCATTCCGATAATGCAATCGAATTCCTTTCCTTTACCTTCATTTTTTATTTGATCAGCAATTTTGGAGATTTCAGACCAACCACTCTCTCCTGTATTCCAGTAAGGCTTAATATCTTTAAAGAATGTACTGCAGTGGTCACACAACCCATTTTCATCAAACAATATCTTTCTGTCTGATGTATCCATTACACACTTTGTGCATACATCGTACTTTTTCATCATGCCACCTTATATCAATTTAATCCTATTGCTTTCTGAGCAATCTTGAAATATGAAAATTCATGAACGCCTCTATCTTCTGCAATAGTCAGCATTTCTCTGTAGAGCTTTTTATTAGTTGCTACTTCTTGAAGAGTATTAATCAATTCGCCTTCTTCAATAAGTATGCAGTTGCCACCAACATCAACGTGTTCCATTCCATACCAGCGCTTAAGAACTGAAGGTATACCTAAACCTATGGTTTGTTCCCATAACACTGAATGCGTCCCAGGAAAACAGGCCAAGTCAGATGCGATAAGATGACGAGAAATATCATCTTGATTCAACCATCCCATATACAAAATATCTTTTTCTTTGCTCACTCGATCGAGCAAATATTTCATTTCATCAGTCGGCACCCCAAACAGTATTAATTTAAATGAGACAGATTCTAAGGCTGCATTTAATTTAATAAAAGCATCAACTAGCAAGTGTATATTCTTCCTTTTATCTATTTTACCGCCGGATACTATTACAAAATCACTTTCACAAATACCAAGCTCCCTCCTTACCTCTTCTCGTATATCTTTCTTTTCAGATAAATCAATTACACTATCATCTAAGCCGAGAACTAGTAGATCCAACTTTCTCTGATCTACCCCATAAACTTCATGGAAAAACTCTACGCGTAGTGGGGTTACACCAAAGAACTTCTCAACACATGGTTCAAGTTTCTTCACAAAATGCTTGTAAATAACTTTATGTAATATATTTTTCGACAGCCAATTTCTTGCGCTGTTTATATAATCGGTATGACCATCAGCATAGATTTTAACTTGGGGGTTTTCGTTTTTGTATTTAACAATTATATGAACATCAAAGAATTGCACATCGTGTAAGAATATTATGTCGGGCTTAAAATTAGAAATTACCTTACGCAGACCAGAATAAGCGCGAATTTTTCGCATTAATTTGAAAGGCAACCATCCAGCATATGGCAGTCTGGTTACAGGAATATCATGTTCATTAGAGTAAGATCTCGCTTCTACATATCCTAATGTTGTATTTTCAACATAACTTTCTCGAGACGCAACGATAGCAACATCATGCCCCTGTAATTTGTGTATCTTAGGTAATATATTTTCCTGATATCCATAATTATCGATATAAAAGGCCGCTAGACAGCAATGCAAAATTTTCATTTTTTGATAGCTTCAATGAATGTTTCTGGACTCTTGATGTATTTTGCATGAAGGCCTATATCCTGCTCTTCAAGGCTCCACCATTGACTACTCAGTAGCTGGCTGATCAGTTCCTCATCAAACCTATATTTTATTGTTTTAGCTGGACAACCTGCTACTATTGAATATGCTTCTACATCCTTAGTTACAACACTCCCCATGCCTATCACTGCACCTGAACCAATAGTTACACCTTGTTTTATCAATGCATTTTGCCCTATCCACACATCGTGTCCGATAACAACTTTCTTAACCATATCTCTTTCATGTTCCGAAAACTTTGCTCTAACGCTATCCCTACCTTTGTAAAAAACAGGGGATGTTGAAACCCAATCCACAGGATGCGTTCCTCCACCGATAACAACGCCATTAGCTATCGAACAAAATGACCCGATCTCGGTATTAGCGATATCGCAATCGTAACCACAAAACGAATGCCGCTCCATCGTACTGTTGATAAATTGACTTCCCGACTCAATTTTTGAACTCTTATGTACTAGAGAGTTCATTATTGAAGTGCCTCGTATTTTTTTTTGGAACTTTGACCATAAATACATTAATTTCATAATTTACTCAATTAGGAGATTTGTGAATGCCACAACTAAGAGGATTGTTTTGCGACTGAAATCGTTCTACGAATACCAAGAGCTGTCGATACAATCGTGCTGCCAAATCACTTTATTACTAAATTTTTCGAGAGATTCTAGATAGGTATTTCTATTGTTGCTTAACGTCTTTACAGCACTTATCAGTTCAACGACATTACTACCATCGCTCTCTAGTGCTACACCAAAATGATACCGCTCAACCAAACCTTTCATTGGAGGGTTGCATCCTACCAATACAGGTACATTCATGATTATCGATTGATACAATCTGTTCGGTTCGCAATATAAATTATTTGCCGTACTGATATCATAAAGTATAATGCTAAATTGAGCATTTCTTAGATAGTTTGTTATTGCAAGCTGTTCAACCATACCTATGAAATAGATTCTTTTCTCTAGTTCTTTACCATATTTATTCAATAGGTGCGAATAAGCGTTAGCATCAAACTCGCCTATAACCACAGCTTTTAGATCAGACGTATTCAATATCGATTCTAGTGTGTTTATTGGGTGTCTTTTTGGAACTGACAACCCTTGTAGGTAAACGTATTTTTCATTTCCTAGCCATTTAATGAAATCTTCATACCCGAGATCTTGTTTGGTAGAAGTTCGGAAATTACTATCTGGAAAATTATTTATAAATACATGTTTTTCTGGTTTCCTAATTATTTTATTTTTTTTGAGGTATTCGACTCTATTCTTATTCGCGTGAATTATTTTTTTACTTTTGCTTTCTATATATTGAAATACTCTGCTCATAAACTTTCGTTCGAACCTGAATGGAATTTCATGTAAATCCCAAACACATTTCCCTTTTTTCGCTAATAAGGGAAATATAAACGTATACTCTTCGTGCGCCCATGTCACGTCGTAGTTTTTCAGATTTCTAAACACTCTTAGATAGAATTCTGCAGCTTTAATGAACAGAAACCTCCCTGAGGGTAACTTATCTCGCGTCACCAATTTAAAGGATAAGTAAGGAACGCCATATGAGGTGACTCCTTCCTCTACTCTATTGTCAGAAAAATTTACATAAATAAATAATTCAACATTTTGTTCTATCAAAGTTAAACATTCTTTTCGAATCCTGTCATCATACTCAAGACCAACTGTACGAACTACAAATGCGATCTTTGTTTTTTTAATATTTGAGTGAAGCGTATTTTTAAATACCATATTCTATTCGTCTCGCAGTAAATTTTCGTTCCTGTGAATCCAACAAAAATGACATTGTCATTTTTGTTTCTAAAATTATCGGCGAAAAGCACTTTAATTTCTTTTGATTTCTAAATTTCTGCACCGTCTCTACTTTGTCTATTCCTCAATTTACTTAGGAATTTATTTTTCGCATTTAACAAACAACACAAAGGCAAAAACGGTTATCTCAAAAGATATCAAAATCATTTCATAGTGAATATCAACTGTTCACCATTCGTATTCTATATTATCGAATTCATCTATCACAACACCTTCCTCAATTACTACAGGAAAGTCGCCTTCTAGTAACTTGTTATCCAAAATTTCAATTATAACTGGTGTATTTGCTATCCTAACTCCCACCTTCGCCTTAATGCTATTCCCAGATATTTTGGTCAATTCATGTTTCTCTTGTATGTGAAATTCGATACCTCTTCCAGTCAAATTTCCGCTTAATCTATATCCACCTAGCTCATTGTCCCAAACGTAATTTACTGCCCCTGAATCGAGATATACGGATGAATATTCTGGGTTTAGAAGCTGATTATTTAATATTACGATATCGTTTCCTCTGGATAACAGGGATACAATACCGCCTATCGTCACATTACTTTGAAAAATGACTTCTTCTGCCGAACCATGAGTTCCTAATGCTGAAGCCCCTCTGGATGGTTCGCTTTCTGACAGAACAGTATTCGTTTTTACAACGACCCTCCTGGATGGAAAATTGCCCGATATATCTATACCACGCCTAAACCCTGAGATGGTATTATTTTCGATCAACACATCTTGACTACCATAGGTTTGGATACCGTAACAAGTGTTACAATCCTCAGGGTAACCATCCTTTAATGATACACCTGATACTTTCACATCATGACTTTCTGATATCCAAATCCCTACCCTACCCGACATAGCTGTATTGACATTTTTTATCGTTACTGGATTTCCACCGACTATTACCATTGCTTTTGTATTTAAGACCTGTTTTGAAAACGTCAAGCCTATATTTTCAATTGAGACACTCACAGGACAAACCAGCCTCACTTCCGAGCCCGCGTTATAACTACTTCTTAGGGGCTCAGACAATATCAAAACATTTTGAATTTGAAATACAAGTGATGATACTTCTCCGTAAAACACGTTATGTCGTTCATCGAATGGCCATAGCTGCGATACGTCCTTAATTACCAGGTTATTACAATTTTTCCATTTCTCTTGGTAAAAAGGTATATCTGTGTATATCGTGTTACTTCCCCTAGTTTCATCGTACTTTAGTTTTACTGATTTCTCTTCATACGGCCCTATTTCAATGATCGACGTCATTTCTTCATTAATGGATAATAAAGTACTACTTTCTGGAGACACTCCTATTATTTCTATGTTTCTGTTTATTACTATAGGCTCTCTAAGAAGGTAAGTATCTTCAGATAGATATAGCTTAATAGCGTACTCAAAAGGAAGTGACTGTAGCATATCTTTCAAAACGGCAGTCAATACGATATTATTTGCGTCTACGAAATCTGAAAGATAAAGTTCTGCTATGTATTCGCTACTAGAATCAGTTTTTTGCGCCGTACTAAATAACTCATTACAACTTATATCGCTGACAGAATAATCGATTGGCAAACCTTCGTTATCTTCAAATATTTTGTAAGTACAGGTTCTTAAAACTTCTCCAGACTGACTGTAGACAACGGCTCCAACATTACCAGCTAGTGTATATTCCGACGGTTCTAGATATGGTCTAGGGACACCACAGAGTCTTCTTTGTTTAAGTTCTACTGGCGCATTACTTCTAGAATTCCCTAGCGTTATGGAAAATGCACTCTCGACATTACACAAGTACTCTTGAAAATTGTTTGAGTTGTCTCTTCCCCATATAAACGAAATTTCTGATATCTGTGATAGAGTAGCTCTTGGTTCATCATTGTCATCACACCCGAGTGTAAAACAAAGCGTTAGAACCAATATACGACTTAACATAAATTTTCCTGTACATAACAATTTTTGGCCAATGATAATTTCCATTTTAAAGAAGAGCCGTTAAGCTATACAACGTTGACTATTTGAAAATCGAAGAGTGAATGGCCGCGGAATTCTTCCATGAACTGGAATTCATAAATATCTCGCAATTTCTCTTATAGTAGGCATAGTTCATTTTAACTTCTGCTATTATTGCAGAAAGTTCCCTTGACTCCTTTATTACTTTTCCAATTTGATGTTTAGTTACTATAGAATTACTTGGCTTAGAATCTAAAACAATGACTGGTATACCAAAACTTGCATACATGTATAGTGATGTCGGTACAGAGATATTGTCATGACCAATAAAACCGACCAGCTCTTTGCTATTCGTTAATATATTAAATATCTCTTTCTTTACGAAACTATCATTGTAAAATAATAAATTCTTGGAAAATGGCTCGAATTCCAAATTAACACCAGGAGCTATTATCAACACTTTGTATTTCATTCGCTTACTTTGTGTCACCAGCACAGGTAGATTGTTTCGCTTTGCAGTAGAAATAGATACAACATCAGGACATTCTGCCTTATTCTCGTTTAGCCAGTTAGAATATTTATTTGAAAAATCTGGATTTTCTTCAACTTGTTTTTCGACAAATAATTTAAAATCCCCAAAAGTAGCTACTCGTATTTTCGTGCGACATTTCTTGGGAAGAAATTCAATCAAATCTTCATGAAAAACTATTATGTCGTGAGAAATCTTACAAATAAACTTTCGGATCAGGTCATTATATTTCCTCGATGATATATTATGTTCGTATATATTGTGGCAAGTCCAAATGATTTTTGAACCACTTAATTTGGCAGTCATAAATATTAAGATCAGTCTTAACATTGTCCCTAGATAACCACGGTACTTAACATACCGAATATGGTAATAACATTTCCTTGTCGCAAGCAAGCCCAATAGTTTTATGAACCCCCCTTCAATGACCTCTACACCATCTATTCGAGAATAAATATTTGAGTATTTATAGTCATAGGAGGACTCACTTAAAATTAACTTATTAGTCATGGATACTTTGATTCATCCTTTTTCAACTTCATAATTGCGCTAAACGCAAAGACAATAAAGAATACACTGAACACTTTGGTCCTTTCATGACCACCACCAAAAGAGAAGAGCGTATACATGGTAGCATTTAGCAATGAAAATGTTGTCAAGAAAAACATCTCGGCACGCCATTTAATTAATACTTTTAAAAGCGTCTTTGTATTTACTAGTATATAAGCAACAGCTATATAAATAAATCCCTTATAAAACATCCTATAAAGATCATCCATTGAAGAATATATTGAATCGGTATATAGCCCTCGCTCAAACAATGAAGTAGGTAACGGCGCAAAAAAATGCTTAATAAGACTGACCGATAATGAAATAGGTGTCAGGTCTCCTTCATGACGCTCAACCCTTTTTTCTAAAAAATTTGATACACTAATCCCATAAATAAAAAAAGAATTCAAAAAAACGTTAATAAAATAATAAAACAACCCCATAAACCCAAAAGAGATAACGAGAAGTTGTCGATTACTAAACCGAATTAAAAGCTTGGTTACACCAAAAGAGACGATAATAAAAACCACATATTGGCCACGAAAATCTAATAGTAAAATCAAAAAAACTAGAATGGTCAAAAACTTAAAAGTAAATAAGTCTAAAAACTTGAAACGGTATAAATAATTTTGTCTAAACACTAAATAAGTTATGGAAACAAACATGAATAATATCAGAGCATCTCTAAAAACATAGGCTGCAATAGCACAAAAATAGACTAGTTGAAAAAATGTAGCTACGCTATTTCTCAAATTGATTTTTACTAAAATAAAAAAACTAATAATAAGGACAACCACATTCATAACAGTGATTGCAAGCATAGCAGCGTGCCCTTCAAAGAATTGAACTAGGTGTAAAAAATAAATTCTTTTATATTCATTTTCTATATTGGTATTTAGATAGAATACTTCATCAGATATAGGCTCAAAACCGATAACAGCCCTGTTTATCATGTACATCATCCACAACAATACAAGTGCCATACAAAATATTAATGATTCTTTATTAATATACATATCTAATTACTAATTATTCCTCAAGAAAATTTGATTACTCATTTTTGTCATTAGTAAGTTTTAGAACAAACATAAAATTTGGAGAAAAATTCTTTCTTGATTTCCATAGCAATTGATCAATCCACATTCTAACTCTAAGACCAAAACGATGGGTTGAATCGATAATATAATAGTGTTCTAGCCAAGAAAATGAATTTATCTCAAAAAAACTTACCCGTTCAACTACTTCAATAAAAGTTAGAGGACAAAACCAAAGGCTATGTTCGTAATTTAGGCCGTAGTCATTGCTTCTAATGATATTCAAGAAATCAATACTTCTATGGGCATTTGGTGTTGTAATTACTAACTGTCCATCATGTTTTAAAAAACGCGAATATTCTGATAATAAACTAACGGGATCATTAACGTGTTCAATGACATCTAACATTAATATCACATCATATTTCTTCTGGCTCTTATCCAATTCCTCAAAGTGATATACATTATAGCCTCGGCTATTCAGTTCCTTAATACCATTTGTATCTATATCGACACCATCGGCGATCTCTTCTATTTTTTATATATGTATTTTTAATTTTTATCAACCATTTATTTTTATTATTTGAAATGTGTGTAGTCATATTATTCTTCCATGCATTAAATAAGTAACAGATAATTTGTGACTGCTATCGAGGCCCAAATCGAAAGTCTTATAATACTCATTTTCATAATTTGCATGTTTTTAATTGTGAAATCCACCACAAAAGCCAATATAATATGCATTAGTGAATCGAGCAGTGAAAATATGTAAACAAACACCAACAAGTTGTAATCTATAACAAAATATGAAAGAAAATATAACGATAATACTATCAATCTAGCAAAATGAGACATCATTGAAACATCTTGTCTATCGATGATTTTAAGTGCGTGTCCATAAGGAGACAGACAAAGACTGAGTAATATAGGCAATGAAAAAATATACATATATTTATACAAATCGATCCACTCCTCGCCAAACACTATTCCCACATAATATTTCGAGCTGTAAACCACTAAGATAAAAGGTACAAGTATTATTTTCACTAACTTAATCGAAAATTTATTTATTTCATTCGCTATTTTTTCACTTGATGTTTCTTGGGATAAATGCTGATAAAAGACATCCGAAAAAGAGGATACAAAAAACGAGAATGGTAATTTCAGTAATCTATTAGCGAAAAAATAATAACCTGCCGTTGCAGCTTCAAAAAATTTATTGAAAAAGATGACTGTCATATTGGAATAGACAGAAAAAGTCAAAGCGGCAGGTGTGTCAAACTTTGGAAACTTAATGTACTTTTTCGCAAGTAAAAGAACTCTATCTTGGTTAACAAATAACAATATTTTTTTATCATCTTCAACGGATTTTCTAACTAAAAAAATGCTAGCTATCAAATGTCCAAATATATTTCCTAGTATAAGTCCGCTTGAAGAAAGTCCTGACAATCCAAAGCTGAGATTAGTAGTCGCAGTTGCAGAGCTTCGAAGTACATTAGTACCTGCAAGCCTTTTATATTGCTTTTTTCTAGTGTTCCAATATTTTAGGCTCTGGAAAATACCGGCTATGGCAACACTAATAGGCAAGAAATATAACCACAATGAAATATTCTCATTGCCTAACACTGCAACAATAGGCCTATTAAATAGAACTACAACCAATGCTAATATTAAGCTAACAGATAAGGTAATAAGTAAAGATAAAACTACTAAGTTTATAGCATCCGTTTCCTTCTTAGGTAGCATTATCGAGAGTTCATATCTACCTGTAGCAAGAGAAGAAACTATTCCAACAATTGCTAAATAAAGACCATAAGTGCCGAACTCTGATGGTGAATACAATCGAGTCAAAATGGGACTAAGCGCAATTGGTAAGGCTTGCGCAATCATAGTACCTGACATCAATACGATAATATTACGACTAAATTCACTTCTTGCTTTAAATATTCTATTTATCATCGACTGCAGTTTTCTTAAAAACCCATTTTTTATGTTGTACAGTATTATATCATGTAGGATTTGTGCCTTTACAGCGAATGTTGTGATATTCCAATTGCGTCCACAACTAATTGATCACCCCTATATTTCATTACCTTAAACTCTTTATGGGCAACCAAAATAACGTTTATGTCGGCCTTCTGCAACGCGGCTTCAACATTCACTAATTTGACGTTAGCTGAAAATAAATCTGGTAGACTATTAATATTTGGTTCAACGATATACAAGTCACCTGTATGTAATTCAGCAATACTCCTAGTTATATCTAACGCTGGACTCTCTCGTAAATCATCAATATTGGGTTTAAACGCTAGCCCATAACAAGAAACAGTCATATCTTTAGCCGTTTTATTTGGGTTAGCTTGCAAATAATCAGCTATAGCAATTTTAACTTTATCAATCACCCATTGTGGTTTTGCATCATTTACTTTCCTAGCAGTATGGATTAGTTGTGCTTCGTCAGGCGTTCGGCTGACAATAAACCAAGGGTCAACTGCAATACAATGCCCTCCAACTCCAGGACCTGGCTGCAGTATGTTAATCCTTGGGTGTCTATTTGCTAATGAGATGAGTTCCCAAACATTAATATCCAACTTATCACAAATGATAGATAACTCATTGGCAAAAGCTATTTGAACATCTCTACAACTATTCTCTGTCAGTTTAGCCATTTCTGCCGTTCGTGAATTAGTAATAACACACTCACCCTTTACAAATGTTTTATAAAGTTCTACAGCTTGCTCTGAGCACTTTGCAGTTAAACCGCCAATAACGCGATCATTCTCTACTAATTCTCTAACAACATGCCCTGGTAATACTCTCTCTGGACAGTGAGCAACTCGAATGTCAGATTCTTCTTTATGTGTTTTCGGAAAGGTTAAATCACTTCTAGCCTCTGCGAGCCAATCAGCCATTTGCTCTGTAGCGCCAACCGGAGAGGTTGATTCTAAGATTACTAAGTCTCCTTTTTTTAGAACAGGTGCAATTGCCTTCGCTGCCGCTTGAATATATTTTAAATCAGGTTGAGGAATATCACCTTCATTCTCTCTTGGTAAAAATGGTGTTGGTACAGCTATTAAAAAGGCATCTGATGGCCCGGGAGTTGTAACCGCTTTTAAATAGCCTTGGGATACAGCGGCACTTACTAACATGTCTAAATCAGGCTCTACAATATGAATTTTACCTTTATTTATTGTATCTACGGCATACTGATTAACATCGACACCGATTACTTTTATTTTTCTTGACGCGAACATTGCGGCTGTAGGTAAGCCAATATAACCAAGACCAATAACTGAAATTGTTTCGAAAGACATAAAATATCCTAGAGTTTAGTACCCCATTCACTACGTGGGTATATAAAGTTTAGTGCCAACATATTACACGGGGCATGTAGTTTAGGGTTTAGGGTTTAGGGTTTAGGGTTTAGGGTTTAGGGTTTAGGGTTTAGGGTTTAATAAGGTATTTAAAATTCGCTGGCATGTTTTCCCATCGCCATAAGGGTTATGAGAAAAACTCATTCTTTTATAAGCTTCTTCATTATCCATTAGTTCTGATAATGATGATATTATTTTTTCTACATCTGTCCCAACTAATTTTACCGTACCTGCCTTAACCGCTTCTGGTCTCTCAGTTGTTTCGCGCATAACCAACACCGGTTTACCTAATGACGGGGCTTCTTCCTGAACCCCTCCCGAATCAGTCAAAATAAGATATGAACGATTCATTAAATAGATAAATGGTAAGTATTGTTGAGGTTCTATTAAAAAAATATTTTTTATGTTTTTAAGTATACGGTTAACAGGTTCCCGAACCTGTGGGTTTAAATGCATAGGGTACAATATTTGAACGTTAGGATATCTATTTGCTATGGTTGCCAATGCTTCACAGATTCGCTCGAAACCTGCTCCAAAACTTTCTCTACGATGACCTGTGACTAGAATTAATTTTTTAGCTTCATCTAAAAATGGAAATTTCATCTTAAGTGAATCGCTTAAATTAATATCGGTGTCAATCTTTTCTTTTATCATTAACAAAGCATCAATAACAGTGTTGCCTGTAATGAAAATATTTTCCTCAGCATAATTATCATCAAGAAGATTCTGCTTTGATGTTTTAGTTGGAGCAAAATGATATTTAGTTAACACTCCTGTTAATTTGCGATTCGCTTCCTCCGGCCAAGGTGAATAAATATTTCCTGTACGCAAACCAGCCTCAACGTGCCCGACAGCTATTTGTTCATAATACGCAGCTAAACTAGCCGCGAAAGTGGTTGCAGTATCGCCATGAACTAATACCACATCTGGTTTGAACTCTTGAAGAACGGGCTTTAATTCAAGTAATATTCGAGCAGTGACTTCATTAAGCGTTTGACCAGCTTTCATTAAATTAAGATCATAATCTGGTGTGATTTCAAATAGGTCCAAAACCTGATCCAGCATTTCACGGTGTTGCGCTGTAACACAAACCTTTGCATCAAAACGAGAATCATTTGATAATGCGTAAACTAATGGAGCCATTTTTATAGCTTCTGGTCTTGTTCCAAATACGGTTAATATTTTCATAAATGTCTGTTTAGAGTTTAGAATCTACATTCTTACTTCGGCGGAAATGGCGAATAAGAACAATTAATACAGGCAACATCCCACCTAACATAAATCCGAGAATAACTATCAGCGCTCTTTTAGGCTTAGCTTTCTCTTCAGCAACCTTAGCTGGACTCAAAGTCTTAAAAACATACTCATCACTCACCTCAGCTAACATCAAAGTTTTAGTTTGTTCTTCTATCAATTGGTAAAAAACCAACTGCATATCTGCAATATTCGTTTCTTCAATTTTAGCTTTTAAATAATGAATGCTTCTTGTCGCTTCTTCTCTATCTTGTTTTTGAACATAAGATAAAGAAGACTTCATGTTTATTTTACAATTTCAAATCTATC
>CAZRPK010000023.1:0-29411 GCA_964601915.1 uncultured Kangiella sp.
TTCTTTTCGCCCATTTGATGTAAATCATTACCACAGCAATCACAGCTTTTTTCATTCTCAGGAATATCAATAATAACCGTTTCACGCGGTAAATCTTTTGGTAGTGATTTACGTTTTGGTTTATTGTGAGTCTTACTAGTGTTTTCTTTATCCTTGCTTTTCTCTGAGGTAACTTCTTTATCAATTAGTTGCTCGGCTTCGTTAAATAATTCACCTTGAGCAAGGTTAGCTTCGCAAGTAAATCTCAGTCATTCCCGACAGCATAGTCATGCGAGGGCATTGATGAATTCAGCGAGCCAGCTTGGTGAGATGTTGAGGGGTAAAATTAAACGAGTTTGTTGATATTGTAATTTGATTGACGTGACTGGTGCGCTGGTGCTTTGCTGAGATTTGACTTTAATGAAACTAGTTTTAATCGGTTGATTTTTTTTAACGATTAAATCACTTTTACGTTTATAAAAATAACTCTCGCCATTCGTCCTGGGTTCGATTTTTCATGTCTGACTCTGCTTTTTAATTCGGAGTGTCAGTTTAGTGAGATTAGATTGAATGGCTAGGTGTCTTTGGCCAGACCTTTACGATCAAATTGTCCATAGCGATGCATTACCGGCTCTCAATATTATTAATCAAACTCAGCAGCATGAAGCGAGAGTTACCCCTGCCAGTAAAGTGGATGGTTGGCTACCTTGGGTACATATAGCCATAGGCAATTTAAAAACATTTTTGTTGGGTACTTTTCATGGTGTTTCTGGAAAATACTTGCAAGAATCTCACATTCCGCACCAAAATTAGTTTTCTCAACAATTAAATTTCCTGCTTTTTGGCGGTCTTAGCCACTTTCTAAAGCAAAGCTCTCGCAACCTGAGTATTTAATTGCCTAATTTTGGGGCTTTGAGCATGTACTTATTTTGAAAGTGGAGTTTTTTTTACTAAAAGGCTATGTTTTTTGAAATATGTGGGAATTTCTGTCCATAAAAGGCAAAATTAATTATTGAGTGGGTAGAATTTGGTGCGGAAAGTGAGTTATAACGCTGATGCATCAATTAAGAAATGGCAAAGATTAATACAACACCCAACAATAAACGATAATAGATAAACGGTTTAAATCCAATTTTTTCCAATAATATTAGAAAGTAGTGAATACAAGCTAAAGCTGCCAAAGCAGAAACAAAGGTGCCAAGCAAAAGTAACGACCAATCGACGGGAAGTTTACTGGTAGCTAGCTTGTATGATTCCGCTCCACCAGAAAGAACAATGGCAGGAATAGAGAGTAAAAAAGAAAAACGAGCCGCGGCTGTTTTTGTCAAACCTAACATTAACGCAGCGGTCATAGTTATTCCAGATCGAGATGTACCTGGAATTAATGCTATCGCTTGAGCACAACCGATAAACAAAATATCTTTTGCATTTAGAGAGTATTCATCTCGTTGTTTTTTAGCCTTGCTGTCTGCCCACCAAAGTACCAGAGCAAAAATAATAGTGGTTACGGCTATAATCTCAGTTGCTCTAAGACAAGTTTCTACAACATCAAAAGACCAGAAAGCAATGCCAACTAACCCCACAGGGAAAGTTCCCCAAATCACAGCCCATGCAAGCCTTCCATCCGATGTTTTTTCGCCTTTAAAAATCCATAAGAACCAAGCTTTGATCATATCTACTACTTCGGTTCGAAAATACAACAGTACCGCAACTAAAGATCCAACATGAACAGCAACGTCAAATGCTAACCCTTGCTCTGCCCAACCTAATAATTGTGAGGGAAGTATTAAATGAGCAGAACTAGAGATAGGTAAAAACTCAGTTAGTCCTTGTAAGATCGCTAAAAGAACAGCTTGCAACCAATCCATATTGTATTCCTTTTTATTTGTTAATTAGATTTAATTAGATTTAATTAGTAAAGTGATAAATAGTGGCAAGAACAATCAACTCTGCAAAGGTAATCACCCAAAAATAAAGCCCTCCCAAAATAATTTTAGCCATACGACCTTCGGCTTTTTTGTTTCGCATACTTAACGTATACCCGCCAATTGCAGCAATCACCATGATGGACACTAGATAGCTTTTCCAAGCGATTAGTTCTGCGGCCTGTGCCCAAGGACTTATCATTAATAAAAATATGACTAATATGATTTTTGCTAAAGGTACTTTCAAAACTATTTTATGTCTCTTGAATTAAAGTCTATAAAAAATGAATTTTACTATAAGCGATGCAAATGGTCTTGTATAGAAAACCCTTTTAAAGACATTTCTGTATTTTTAACACTTAAATCATCAGTACGCTCTTCTGTTGACATACTCATGACTTTAAGCACTTCTCCCATTTGTCCGGGCATCATTAGCTTCTGAATTTGTTGGCTAATTTTATATCGATCAACATCAAGTGTTTGCTCTTCATTGGAATTCAACAATGCTTCAGCTTTTTCAATAATGCCATTTTCGAGTAAAAAACCTGCCTGAGTTGTAAACCCTTCAATGATCAATCCGTGTTGACTGGCTTTTACTGCGATATTAGTAAAATCAACATGTGCGGTAATGTCCTGTAATCCAATCGCTTTTAAATAATCTGAATGCTGATGGTGATTGATAAAACAGGTTAAACTACCTTCAATTCTTTGCGGATGATAAAGTTCACTTGCTGGATAACCATAGTCAATCAATAAAATATGCCCTTTGGCTAAACACTTTGACAAAGATAAAAGCCAACCTGACGTTTGTTTTCTAATTTCTGCTTGATAACCAAGAATGTAATCTTCACTATCATTATTCTCTGTTAATTGAATAGGTAAATCGTCCAATTCAACTTTGCCCGTTAAACAGGTGCACAATTCGTCATCAACTAAATCAACGCCTTGATAAAACCAACCTTGCTCAGTTTTTTTTATTATTTGGCAAGGAATGGCATCAATCACCTCATTAGCAATAATCACACCTTCAAAATCAGTTGGTAATTCAGCTAGCCATTCGACTTTGTTTAGAAATTCATCATACTCCTTTTCAATTAACTCTTTTTCAACCAACTGTTTTTGCTGAGACTGCAATGTTGCTGATGGCTCAAGTATAAAGTATTGATCAGGTAAACTATTTTGATGTTTTAATGCTCTGATTAAATCGACAGCTAGTCGACCACTACCGGCACCGATTTCTAATATTGAGCCAGCATCCATATTTTTTAATCTATCATCACTTTTTAAACCATCGACAATCGAATCAGCAATACACCCAGCAAAAAGACTTCCCATTTCCGGCGCCGTAATAAAATCGCCTTTTTCACCAAATTTATGTAAATTATTCTGGTAATATCCCAATTGAGCTTCATACAAAGCCATTTGCATAAAAGTTTCAAAATTAATTGGGGAACCATTCTCTCTTATTTTAGTTTTTATGCGATCGGTTAGTTCTGATGAAATATCAGATGCTTCAGCGCTAATTTTAAACTCTTTTGAAGAGTTTTCTGATCCACTTGATTGATGGTTTGAGCTAACAGACATTGATGAGAATCATAAACGAAGCAACATTCTAAAAATACATGAGATACTAAGAATAACTGAGATTACTAACTCAATACAATTAAGAAATGAATAACCAGAAAAATAATCGGCCTGTTGCATTAATTACAGGCGCTTCAAAAAGGATCGGTTTATCAATCGCTATGGAATTACATGGTCGAGGAATTGATATTGTCATTCATTGTAATCATTCGGAAGTAGAAGCGGAGCAATTAGCTGATCAGTTAAATAGTATTCGACTAAAAAGTACTTATGTTGTGAAAAAAGACTTATCAGAAAATAATGCGCCCCAAGAAATTATAATCAACACATTGGAACAATTTAGCCGCCTCGATTACTTAGTCAATAATGCTTCTATTTTTTATCCTATGCCAATCAATGATTCAACTGAAAGTCAAGCCAATCAGCTAATCAAAGTCAATACAACCCAACCTAAAAAATTGATGTTATTAGCCAGTGATGAAATTAAAAAAAACAACGGTTCAATAGTGAATCTGATTGATATTTATGCCAAACGAGGTCATAAAAACTACTCAGCCTATGTTTCCAGTAAATCGATGTTGCAAGAATTGACCAAACAATTAGCATTGGAATTAGCACCTGATATTCGCGTAAATAGTATTTCGCCCGGCGCTATTTTATGGCCTGACAATGAAACGGATAGTCAAAAAGAAATGCGATTACAAATTTTAGAGAATACAGCCATAAAAAGAATAGGCAAGGAATCAGATATTAGTCAAACCACTGCTTTTTTATTACTTGATGCTCACTATATGACCGGAGCCAATATTAATGTTGATGGTGGGCGGAGTTTGTATATTTAAAAATCACAATGCAGTAAGTTCTTGAGAACCCTTATCAAAATTTTCCCAAAGGTCAGCGTAAGTCGTATTCTCAAGAGGATGTATCAAATTCGACGCTAGTTCAGAAAGAGGCCAAAGCACATAAGCATTTTCTACAATCTCACCCCTCGGTAACTGAATAGGCGTATTACAAACTAAATCACCAAATAGTAAAACATCAATATCAATCACTCTCGCACTGAATTTTTTATCCTTCCAAGCTCGTCCCAGTTGATTTTCTATGCTTTTTAACTGAATAAGAACTTCATCAAGTTGACTGAGTGAATGAGTGTTGCCTGATTCAGTCGATGCCTTTGTAACCGACGATTTCATAACTGAAAATCTGGCTACCGAATTATAAAAATCATCTCCAACAAAACCAATAGCAGAGGATTTAAAAGTACGAGAAAATTCAATCGATGGATAAGTTTTTTTCAACAAGCTATATACCGCCTTGAAATGCTTTTCAGGCTCAATATTACTTCCTATGCCAATATAAACATCTACCACTTTGTGCCTCGCTCAAGCTTAACACCAACACTGCGTGCGCAACTAACCGCTCCGGGCTTATCTAGAGTAATTGCCAGCCATTTGACTGAAAAATCGCTCATCACTAAATCCGCGACATCAGAAATTAAGGCCTCTACCAGTTTATAACTCGATGCCTCAGTAAATTCTTCAATAGCGTGGGAAATAGCTTTGTAATCCAAAGTGTCCTCTAATTCATCTGTTTTCGCAGCTGCAGAAAAATCAGTTCCCAACTCAATATTAAAAACCAATCTTTGACGGATTTTGCGCTCCCAATCAAAGACACCAATGACCGTTTTAACTTCTAAATCTCTTATAAAGACAATATCCATAAATTACTCAAATTAACATGATGCTTTTAATATCTCCATATTATTTGCATCTTTGATGTTTTACAATAGAACGCATTACTTCACTTAACAATATTCATGATGGATCTGTTTTTTAGTTTAAGTTTGATATTTGGATATCTCGCTGGATCAATCTCTTCGGCCATCATCGTATGCAAACTATTTTCACTCCCAGATCCTAGAACACTAGGCTCAAACAATGCTGGCGCTACCAATGTTCACCGAATTGGCGGTAAATTGGCTGGGTTTTTAACGCTTGCTGGTGATTTCCTTAAAACCGCATTACCGATGGTTTTGGTCTATAAGTTAGATTACGGACGCGAAGCAAGCTTATGGGTGGGAGTTATGACCGTTATAGGACACTGCTTTCCTATCTATTTTGGTTTTAAAGGAGGGAAAGGGGTTGCTAGTATGATCACCGTGGTTGCCTTAGTCATTTCTTCGTTTGCCATTTTGATTATAGGCAGTTGGTTGTTAACACTATACACATTTGGTCGCTCATCAATCGCATCCATTGTCACTAGCTTGATTATTCCATTTTTTGGTTATCATTTTAAACCTGAGTTATTTGTTCCGCTTTGCGCTTTATCATTAGTGGTTTTAATTAGGCACCATAGTAATATTTCTAATTTGTTTCACTCTAAAAGAGCAAATACCTAAACCACAACACCGTCACTGAAATAAAAAAATACCTAAATTCACTCCCTAATGGGAATGCTAAGGACTTTTGGGTTACTTTTTTAACTCTTGAAAAAGTAACAAAGCAAAGCGCCAAAAGTAGGTACTACGAAGCAAAATGCTTTTGGATATTGCGATCAAAGCTAAATATCTGAATCAATCAAGCTGAAAACACCTCACTCATAGGCCACCGAGGATGCACCTTAATCGGATAACTATCCGGCACAGTCGGATTTTCCTTAACAAAATGACAGTACCCAGCATAAGCGATCATCGCTCCGTTATCAGTACAATATTCATGTCGAGGATAAAAGACTTGCCCATCAAATTGGCTCATTAATTCTGCTAATTTTTCACGAAGCGCTAAATTGGCACTCACTCCCCCAGCAACTACTAATGATTTCCTCCCAGTTTGCTTAATCGCCCGTTTACACTTAATTGCCAAAGTATCAACAACGGCATCTTGAAAAGCTTTTGCAATATCCGCTTTACTTTGAGGGCTACCATCAGATGCCGCAATTTTATTCGCGGCGAATGTTTTAAGACCACTAAAGCTAAAATCTAATCCCGGTCTATCTGTCATTGGTCTAGGGAAACGCAAAGTTTCATCGATTCCCTTTTCCGCTAACTTAGCCAGGATCGGTCCTCCTGGATAATCAAGCCCCATGATTTTCGCGGTTTTGTCAAACGCCTCACCTGCAGCATCATCAATAGATTCACCGATGATGTCATAATCACCTAACCTCTTCACATCTACCAACATGGTATGCCCACCTGAGACTAGCAAGGCTAAAAAGGGATAATTTGGTTTGTTTTCTTCTAGCATTGGCGCAAGGAGATGGCCTTCTAGGTGATGAACGCCAATAGATGGCAACTTCCATGCATAGGCTAATGACTGACCAATAGTCGCTCCAACTAACAACGCGCCAATAAGACCTGGCCCTTGTGTATAAGCAATAGCCGATAAATCTTTATGCGTACAATTGGCTTCTTTTAACGTCGCTTTAACTAAGGGGATTATTTTTCGCACATGATCACGTGATGCTAATTCTGGAACCACACCTCCGTACTCCCCATGCATCGCAACTTGCGAATAAAGTTGGTGTGCAGTAATGCCTTTTTCTTCATCATAAATAGCGATACCAGTTTCATCGCAAGAGGTCTCTATGCCAAGTATTTTAGTCATTGTAGGGCTTTTTTAAACAGTTAATTTTAAATCTATAAGGAAGATCATACCTTGCATTTGATCCATCATCAAAATCTATCGTAATTACTTGTGTTTTCAATGTTATTTTCCTTTGCATCCACCTATAAAAAGCTGTAGAATCTGCGCCCTCGTCGATTGTGACGAATTTTAACCAAATTTTTCCGTAATAGCTAAATTTAGGGCAATTACAAGCAACCAGCTAGGATAGATTCAATGCCAGCAGTGAAATTAAAAGATAACGAACCATTTGATATTGCACTACGTCGTTTTAAACGATCTTGCGAAAAAGCAGGAATTCTTGCTGAAGTTCGTCAACGTGAACATTATGAAAAACCGACTTCTGTACGTAAGCGTAAGAAAGCAGCAGCAGTTAAGCGTCATTTAAAGCAAGTTTCTCGCGATTCTATTAAGCGTAAGCGTCTTTACTAGAACAACTAAAAAAAATAGGTTTAACTAGTAAAGAGCTTGGTTAAATCTACATTTTATCAAGTCCACATTTAACTGATTTATAACTGCTATGTCTGATTTATTATTACAAATCAAAGCTGATATGAAAGATGCGATGCGCAACAAAGAAAAAGTGCGCTTAACCGCTATTCGTATGTTGTTGGCTGCAATTAAGCAAATCGAAGTCGATCAGAGAATTGAAGTAGATGATACAGGGATTTTAGTGATCCTCGATAAAATGGTCAAACAACGCAAAGATTCTATTTCTCAATTTGAAGCTGCTGCAGAAACAGAGCGAGCTTCAGGTAATCAAGAATTAGCAGCCTCTCGTCAAGAATTAGCTGATAATGAGAAAGAAGAAATTGAAGCGCTTCAAGGTTACATGCCTCAAGCATTAAGCGATGCAGAAGTCTCAGAATTAGTTGATGCGGCTTTAAAAGAAAGTGGCGCTGAAACTATGCGAGATATGGGTAAAGTAATGGCTATTTTAAAACCTCAGTTACAAGGCCGTGCCGATATCGGCGCTGTTAGCGGGATTATCAAAGCTAAACTCGGATAGTTAGTCTATTCTCTCTAGTGTTCTTCATATTTGGCTGCTCGTTTTAAATTTTCTAAATAAATGTTGCGTCATCCTGTGGCATCAATAGTCGCATCAGTGCTAAAATCACTTCCCCAATTTTTAAGTTAAGCTCACTCTATGGCTGGTCGTATTCCTCAATCTTTTATCAATGAGCTTTTAGCACGTGTTGATATTGTTGACGTGATTGAGCGACGAATTAACTTAAAAAAGACTGGCAAAAACTATTCCGCTTGCTGCCCTTTTCATAATGAAAAAACACCTTCATTTTCCGTAAGTCCTGACAAACAGTTTTTTTATTGTTTTGGTTGTGGCGTTAGTGGCAATGCGTTGACCTTTATCATGGAGTATGAAGGTCAAGAATTTGTGGCTTCGATTGAGGACTTAGCTCAATCCATGGGAATGGAAATTCAATATGAAGCTTATTCTGGTGCCAATAAAGAGCAATACAAAATTCAAGATAACCTGTTTCCATTAATGGCTGAAGCCTCTCAATATTATCAAATACAATTAAAAAATAATCCTTTAGCCAAACCTGCTATTGCTTACCTCAAAAATCGTGGTCTCAGTGGTGAGATTGCAAAAAAATATGGTATCGGTTACGCGCCGGAGGGATGGCAAAATCTCGCCACTTTGAAAACTGAATCTAAAGATCTAACACAGGATCTTGTTGATACCGGCATGATGATCAAAAATGATAAAGGTCATACTTATGATCGGTTTCGTGATCGCATTATGTTTCCTATCCGAAATCGCCGAGGTCATGTAATAGGTTTTGGCGGTAGAATTATTGATACAGGAGAGCCAAAATACCTTAATTCTCCTGAGACTAAACTATTCCATAAAGGTCGTGAATTATATGGTCTATATGAAATGAGAAAAGAGCTTAGAAGTATTAAACAAATTCTCATAGTAGAGGGCTATATGGATGTTGTAGCACTCGCACAGTTTGGTATTTTTAACGCCACGGCAACGCTCGGAACAGCTACATCAACAGAACATTTAAATACATTATTTAGAATATGCTCCAAAATAGTATTTTGTTTTGATGGAGATAAAGCTGGGAAAGCAGCCGCACTGAGGGCATTAGAAAATGCGCTCCCTTTGCTGCGTGATACAAGAGAAATCCGCTTGATGTTTTTACCTGACGGAGAAGATCCCGATACTATGGTTAGAAAAATTGGCGCAGACGAATTTAATAAAAACATTGATCAGTCGACCACTCTCTTTGATTTTTTAATTAACCATCTGACTTCTCAGGTTGATATGAATACTTTTGAAGGTCCCGCCCAATTAATCCATATAGCTAAAGCTTTTGCCCATAAAATTAAAGATCCTATTTTACTCAGTCGTTTTAATCAAAAACTAGCCCTTCTATCTGGTTTAAATGAAAGGCAAATTGAAAACATTAATCAAGTTGATGAATCGAATAATACTCGCGCTAGATCATCACCACAAACCAAACAAAAAACTAATCACAACTCAAATCAGAGAACCAAACAAGAAGCAAGTGAAGGTTCTAACGAATCGCTATATTCTAATGATGATGATCATTATTTTAATATTGAGCAAATTTCTAGCTATAACACCCAACAATATGAACAAAATAATGAGAACCTATATCTTAGCAACCAAGATTATGCTTTAGTCAATAAACCAATCAAAATTCAGGGTAAGGCTCCATTTCGCCGAGCGATAGCATTATTACTGCAAAATCCGGATTCATTGCCAGCCGCTAACCTCGATTGGATCACTCAAGTGGATGAAGCTGGCGCAACAATATTCTCTCAACTATGTCAGTTAATTAATGACAATGAAGCTATCACAATGGGTGCTTTAATCGAAAACTGGCGAGATAAACCAGTAGAAAAACACTTATTAGCCCTAGCGCATCAAGATTTACTAATCAGTAAAGAGCAGATCCCCAATGAATTAGCCGATATTCTATCTCGCTTAGAAAGAGAAAATATTGTTGATGAATGGGATCGATTAATGGAAAAGTCTCGCTTGCAACCACTCTCCTCTGAAGAAAAATCCAGCCTCAAAAGCTTGCAAAAAGAAATGCTAAATCGAGGTTAAAATTGCCTACTTGCAACTAGAAAGCAACATCTTATCTAAAATGCCAACAATCATTCAGTTTTTTACAAAAATTGTCCTAATATTATCTCATATACTACTCAAAATCTTGCTGTTAAACTAGTTGAGCGTGTATAATTGCGCGTTACATTTTTGCTAGTCCTTATCTAAAATAGTGACTCAAAATAGCGTCAATGACGCAAAGTTCCAAAACAGACATTAAAGCAAAATTTAGAAATTGAAACACAAAATAGTAGAATCAAAAACTTACAGTCAAAATCTAGCACCTGAAGGTCAAAGTTAAATGTCAGAAGAAACACCAAAAGAAGTACCATCACAACAGTCTCAATTAAAGCTGTTGATTGCCCGTGGTAAAGAGCAAGGCTATCTCACTTATGCAGAAGTGAACGATCACTTACCACCAGATATCGTTGAACCTGATGCAGTTGAAGATATTATCAGTATGATCAACGATATGGGAATTCAAGTATTTGAAGTTGCTCCCGAAGCTGATGCATTGCTAATGAATGAAAATGCAGCAACTGATGAAGATGCTGCAGACGAAGCCGCTGCGGCACTCGCAAGTGTAGAAAGTGAGTTAGGGCGAACAACTGATCCGGTACGTATGTACATGCGTGAAATGGGAACGGTTGAACTATTGACTCGTGAAGGTGAAATTGTCATAGCAAAACGAATTGAAGAGGGTATCAAGCAAGTATTAGCTTCTATAGCGGAATATCCTGAAACGGTTAGCTCATTATTGGATCAATATGACCGCTGGGCAGCTGAAGAAATAAAACTGACTGATATCATTACTGGCTACGCTGATAGTGAAACAGATGCCATCGCTGGTGCAGCACATGTTGGTTCTGCGGTTCCTAAGAAAGAGTTAGCCGATGAAGATGGTGAAACTAATGATTCGGACGAGGAAGAAGAGGAAGAAGAAAACCTCGGCCCTGATCCAGAGCTAGCAAAAGAAATTTTTACTGCTTTAAGAAAACATTATGAAAAGTCTTTAACCGCAATTAATAAATATGGTAGAAAACATAAAAATGCCATTAAACACATTGACGCAATGAAAGAAGAGTTTTTAAAGTTTAGACTTTTACCCAAAATGTTCGACAAGTTATCGAGTCGAATGCGTCAGAGAATGACTAATCTAAGAACTCAAGAACGCTTAATCATGCGACTATCAACAGAAAAAGGAAAAATGCCACGCAAAGATTTTATTCGCACCTTTCCAGGAAATGAAACTAATACGGGTTGGTTAGATTCTATTTTTGCAAAAGAAACTGACTATCATGAGACTTTAGAAGAGTATGCAGAAGATATTATTCGAGCACAAAATAAAATTTCACGGATAGAAGATGAGAGCCAATTAAGTATTGTCGAAATTAAAGAGACAAACCGAAGGATGTCGATTGGTGAAGCTAAAGCCCGTCGAGCGAAAAAAGAAATGGTAGAAGCTAACTTACGTTTGGTTATTTCTATTGCTAAAAAATACACTAATAGAGGCTTACAGTTCTTAGATTTAATTCAGGAAGGTAATATCGGTTTAATGAAAGCCGTTGATAAATTTGAATACCGTCGAGGTTATAAATTTTCAACTTATGCAACTTGGTGGATCAGACAAGCTATTACTCGTTCTATTGCTGACCAAGCTAGAACCATTCGTATCCCTGTTCATATGATTGAAACAATTAACAAGCTCAATCGTATTTCCAGACAGATGCTTCAAGAAATGGGTCGAGAACCTCAACCTGATGAACTAGCAATCCGAATGGAACTTCCTGAAGATAAGATCCGTAAAGTTCTTAAAATTGCTAAAGAACCGATTTCAATGGAAACACCAATTGGCGATGATGAAGATTCACACCTAGGTGACTTTATTGAAGATGCGAATCAAGATTCTCCAATTGATACTGCCACTTCTCAAAGCCTAGGCGATGCGACTAAAGGTGTCCTTTCGGGTTTAACCGCTAGAGAAGCAAAAGTACTTAGAATGCGTTTTGGTATCGGTATGAACACTGACCATACACTAGAAGAAGTTGGTAAGCAGTTTGATGTTACTCGTGAAAGAATTCGTCAGATTGAAGCGAAAGCGTTACGTAAATTACGTCATCCAACTCGCTCTGACCAATTACGAAGTTTCTTGGATGAGTAATCTTTTATTCTAAAATGATTAACATAAAAAAACCGACACAAAGTCGGTTTTTTTATATTCGCAAATCGGGATTTAGTTCCCTATCATTTAGAAACAACACAATTAAACGTATTGTAATATTCCAACAATAATCGCCGTTAGCGCTAGACTGCTAACAATCACTCCACGAACAGTCGTCATAAATCCTTGCTTGCCGACGATCGCATTGATTTCAAGAATAATAACTACGGCCAATGCCGCATACATAGCATTCATATGCGCTGATAAATTACCCCATGCGCCAAAATGCCCTCCCGCTAACATACAAAATGCCATTGGTCCCGAAAAAAGAGTATTAGTCCGTGAAGCTAATAACGCTTTACCACCTGCAGCTGCTCCGTCACCTTCAACCATACCTAAAGCAATTTTTTGATTTGGCCAAATAATCAACCAAACATTCAAAAACATAAATGTTCCTAAAGTAGCACCAACCACAATATAATTATTTAACAAACCAGTTCGATAGACCTTTTCTAAAAGAACAACACCTGTAAGAAAAGTAAACATCGCCCCCCAACGGAACCACCACAGCGCTTCTGGCGCTAATTTAGCTTTAGCATCTTTTAATGCTTCAGGAGAAGCCGATTTGAAATATCCACCCTGAATAAAGTTAAAGTAATAAAGCAATCCAATCCAAGTCATACCAAAAAGTAAATGACCCCAACGCGTTAACATATCGATTATAAATTCTATTCCCATCCCAATACCCTCAATTAAATTCAAAAAACATATTATTTTGATTCTTTTTTGAAAACCTAACCCACAATTTATTTAGGGTTAAAAGCCCGAAACAAGCGGTTCTCAGCGAAAAATTATACAATAACCTGTTAAATATTGCGACACTCTACACCTTATCCTATATAAAAGTAATAGATTAGCTTACAAATATTTACAGTTTATTATGATACTTGGTTTGTAATATTGTCATTATCTAGTACAAAAGAAAAAACATCATGCCTCTGCATATAACTCATATTATATCTAAACTTCTTAAAGAAACAGTGTTTATGATTTACTGGTATAAAGTAAATAAAGTCACATTTATGAAAGTTATTAGTTGTATACCGTATCATAAGCAAGTAAATTTCTACTGGGTTAAACTTTCAAATGTCGCTTTTACAACCGGAGCCAAAAGGATCTACTAATGCGCTTTTTTTTCTTTAATAAAAATACCAACATCGTCAATATACTCTTTTTATTGCTTTTTATGGGTTGCTCTGGTGGCGGTGATGAAAATAGTGATCCGGTTCAAGATACAATCGCTCCAATTATCATTCTAAATGGTGAAAACCCAATGGATGTGAAGCAAGGACAATATTACCAAGAGCCTGATGCGACGGCTACCGATAATGTTGATGGTGTTGTTGTTGTGGTCATAACAGGGAGCGTCAATACCAATGTTGTTGGCGACTACTCGATCACCTATACCGCAACTGACAATGCAAATAATACGAGCCAATCAATTCGAGATGTTAGAATCATCGCTTCACAAGATCAAGTGCCACCAGTTATTACTATAAATGGTGATAGTCAAGTGACTATCACTCAAGGAAGTGGTTATGTAGATGCTGGGGCGGTAGCCGTTGATGATCGTGACGGGAGCGTTGAGGTTGAAACTAATAATAACGTTAATAGTGATCTTGTTGGTAATTACACAGTTATTTACACTGCTGTTGATGCTGCTGGCAATAACAGTAGCGCAACCAGAACAGTCGATGTAGTTTCTGTAATGGCGGTGGCAAAACCTTTTCCCCAACAAATGGACTATGACAAATTGAGTAAGCCATCTCATAAGAGCCAAGCACAACTTAATCAAGCGGTATTAACTCATTTTAATGATTGGAAAAATGCTTACCTTACTGAATCTAATGGTACCACTCCTGGAGGAGGTTATTATATCAAAATGGATGGTGATGATTGCTCACCCAATACCACAACTTCCGAAGCGCATGGTTATGGCATGATTGTAATGGCGCTGATGGCTGGTGAAGAGGTAAATGCAAAGCTTTATTTTGATGGGATGTTTAATGTTTATCATCAACACCGCTCGATCATTAATCAACACCTTATGTCTTGGTGTATTCATCCAAGTGAAGAAAGGCAGTATGACTCCGATGCGGCAACAGATGGTGATATGGATATTGCCTATGGGTTATTGTTAGCGCATGAGCAATGGGGATCAAACGGTCTGATTGATTATCTTGCAGAAGCAAAGCGTATTATTAACAATGGAATCAAAGTCAGTGAAATGGGAGATGATAAACGTATTTTGTTAGGCGATTGGGTTACAAAAGGATCAAACTATGAATTTGGTAGTCGCTCTTCTGACTGGATGACCAGTCATTTACGTGTTTTTGCCAATGCTACCAGCGAGCATTATTGGAATGAGGCTGCAGATAAAGTGTATGAAATTATGGATGTTATTCGGGATAATTATTCGCAAACAACGGGTTTAATGCCAGACTTTATCAATGGAAAAATCCCGCAACCGGCAGTGGAAAATTATTTAGAGGCTAGCACTGATGGCTCTTTCTCTTGGAATGCCTGCCGTATGCCTTTAAGGATCGCTTTTGATGTTGCTCATTTTGACAATGATAAAGCCAGAGAGGCGGTTAGTTATATTGTTGATTGGATCCAGTTAAAAACTCAAGGCGATCCATCTTTAATTGTTGCAGGCTACGATTTACAGGGTAATGCTCTGGTGAGTTATTCTGATATGGCGTTTACTGCACCAATGGTTGCGGCTGCAACGGTTGCCAACGGCGAGCATCAAGAATTTATTAATAAAGGCTGGGATCTGATGAATAGCTCTGTTGATAATGATCCAAATAACTATTACAGTAACTCGTTAAAATTACTTTCTATGTTATTTGTTTCAGGTAATTGGTGGCAACCTTTACAGTAACACGGAAAGAATTAATTGCAGGATGGAGTGTGGGTTATCAATAGGTATAGGATATTATTCTAAAAATAATTACTAAAAACTAACATTGATGATTTTTAATGGTCGAAATTGTGGATAACACTTCAATACTGATCAGTGCTTGCTTAATAGGACAAGCCGTTAGGTATGATGGTAATGGCAAATTAATTAATCATTCAATACTTATAAATTGGTCGAAACTTGGGATTCTTATTCCGCTTTGTCCTGAAGTAAAAGGCGGTTTACCTATACCCAGATCACCAGCTGAAATTAAAAAAGACTCTAATGGTACAATTGCAGTCGTTAATATAGATAATAACGATGTCACAGAAGAGTTTAAAATCGGCGCCAACATCGCCTTAGAAGTATGCTTAAAAAAAAATGTTAAAATGGCGATATTAACCGAATCCAGTCCTTCATGTGGAAGCAACGAGATTTACGATGGAAGTTTATCTGCTGTAAAAATTAAAGGAGAAGGCATTACCTCTATACTTTTGCGGGAAAACGGCATTAAAGTGTTTAATGAATTCTAGCTTGATGAAGCTTTTATATACCATTCAAGATTATACAAGTAGCTAACGAGTAATCAATAAAATGACATATTTATGGTTAAAAGCACTTCATTTGATATTCATGGTCAGTTGGTTTGCTGGTTTATTTTATTTGCCAAGAATATTCGTTAATTTGGCTATGACACAATCTGAGAATAAAATGGAAGCCTATGAACATTTATTAATCATGGCAAGAAAGCTTTATCGCTTTATAACGCCATTTATGATTTTAACAATTATTCTAGGCAGCTGGATGCTCTATTTAAATAATACATTACTCAATATGACTTGGATGAAAATAAAACTTGGATTGGTTGCCCTACTAATCATTTACCATTTTATTTGTGGGAATAACCTAAAATACTTTAGTCATTACAAAGAAACTAAAAATCATATTTATTATCGCTGGTTTAATGAGTTTCCCGTTATCGTTTTATTCTCTGTCATCATGCTGGCAATACTAAAACCCTAGCGATAAACAAAAAACTTTTTTACTTGGTGGGGCTCGATGACAGAAGCAACCGTCCCGCCACTTATCCGCCTCTCAATAACTAGTTGCTGTTTTTCATTTCTTTGAAGAACGCCTAGAATATTTTCACCATCCAATTTCTCCACTTTTATCTTGGCGTTAATGAATTTATTCATTAACTTTTTATCCTCTTGGTGAAAACTTCTCCGAACAATCACATTTTCGAAAAAACGATTTTTAGATTGTTCAGTTTTCGTCGTTATTTCTCGCGTTTCAATTTTATTGAATCGATCTAATGCCCAGTTGTTAAAAAGATTAGAGTAGAGCTGTTGATTAACCTCGATCGTTAACCCTAATAGCTCCCTTATTTCTCGCTCATCATAATAACCGAAGTCTGCAAAGGTGAAGCTAAACTCGGGTTTAAATTGCAAGTGAAGTTTACTATTTGGCTGCATCAACAATTGATATGCATTTACGCCAGACAAAGTCATTTTGATATCTACAGAATCTAATTTTTGTGCAACAGTTTTAACATGCTCTCGAATGTAATCATCACTTTTACTATTTGTTTTTAAACTACAAAACTCATTCCTGTGTCTATTATATCCTTGATCGACAATGGTTAAATCTAAAAACTCTAAACTTGGAGGCTCTTTTTTAACATCGTCTTGTGAAATATATTCATAAAACCCTGCCAAATCAAGCTGAAACTCTGTGCGATTAGTCTGTTCAATATCAATCCAGCCATTTCCCTTTAGGTTTCCACTGTAATAATCCTCTTTAAACTGCGATTCAGACGATAAAACTAAATAGTTATATCCCATTTCAACATACTCATGAAGTCCAATTTTTTTCACATTACCACACGCAGAGGAGTTTACCGCATCCCAAGTATTTATTTTCTCTCCTTTGCTTAACAGTTCTACAAGTCTAGGTGAAAGTGGTATGATCGCTTCTTTAACTTTTAAAGATAAAATTTTCGGAAACTCATTTTTTCCTAATTGAGTTCTGATAAAAGCCATATCCAAAATTGATCCGGCTGAATACTTCAACTGTTTAATGGTAATTTTTGTTTCTGCGGTTGGAATATTGATTTTAATATCATTAATCGTTATTTCACCAGTCGGGCTTATTGAAGAGCTACCATACTTAAATTTAGCCCCATAACTTGAGTGAGAAACGAAGTAATCCAAATCCTGAGATAACTTCCATTGTACTCCAATATATAGGCTTATCCCGATGAAAAAGGCGAAGATTGCAAATCGGATCAGTATTTTTAGCATATTAAATGACTCAGTTGGCTTGGTTGATGGCTATTATCCTAAAATTAAGCGCTTAACGCAAAAGAGTTAAAAAATGCATTTTAAAAATTGTTATAATCTCTAAAAGCAAAACAATAAATTCGTAACTACAACAATTGAAAGAAAGAGACAGAAATGAACTTTAAAGGTCAGCATCTATTGTCAGTAAAAGATATCAGCCTTGATGCAATAAATAATCTTTTCAATATAGCCGATCAAATGAAACCATATGCTAGAAGACAAAAAAAGACACATGTTTTAAACGGTGCAATTCTTGGTAATTTATTTTTTGAACCAAGTACCCGTACACGCGTCAGTTTTGGTACCGCTTTTAACCTTTTAGGCGGAGAAGTGAGAGAAACAACGGGACTATCTACGTCCGCTTTATCTAAAGGGGAGTCACTTTACGATACCGCTCAAGTCCTTTCTGGCTATAGCGATATTATTGCTATGCGTCATCCTGAAGCCTATTCTGTGAAAGAATTTGCAACCGGTAGCCGTGTACCTGTAATTAATGGCGGTGATGGTTCAAATGAACATCCAACTCAGGCACTCCTCGATCTATTCACGATAAAAAACGAATTGGAACGACTAAACCAAACAATTGAAGATCTTAGCCTGACTTTGCTAGGTGATTTAAAACACGGTAGAACAGTACACTCATTATGCCATCTTTTAGCTCTTTATAAAGGGTTAAAAATACAGCTAGTTTCTCCCGATGCTTTGCAGTTACCCAGTCAATATGTTGATTTATTAACTCAAGCCGGCCACCAAATTGAAATAGGAAGTAATCTAGAAAAAGGGCTCTTCCAAGCGAATGTTATTTACCAAACACGTATTCAAGAAGAGCGATTTAGCAATCAAGAAGAAGCTAATTTATACCGTGGTTATTTTCGTTTAAATAAACAAATTTATGCGAATCATTGTTTGCCTAAAGCCGTCATCATGCACCCTTTGCCAAGAGATTCTAGACACGATGCTAATGAATTAGATAACGATCTTAATACTGTGCCTGGTTTTGCAATATTTAGACAAACAGATAATGGGATCTTAGTAAGAATGGCTCTATTTGCCTGTATATTAGGTGTTGAAGATCAACTATCTCGATATGAACTACCCGTCAATTGGCATATTGGGTTAAATTAATTCTGACTCAAACATTTAATTCGATCGTATAGAAATAATATAATCATGAAAAAACTAGATTCAATCGATCTCAATATACTTGCTGAATTATACGCTGACTCAAGCATTACCAATAAAGGACTTTCAAAAAAGGTAGATGTCGCAGCATCCACTTGCTTAGAGCGAGTTAAGAGACTTCAATCTGCCTCAATTATAAAATCATTTTCATTAGAAATTGACTATAAGTCTATTGGTGGAAATATAGAAGCAATCACCTCCGTTCGATTAGGAAAACATACAGAAGAAGTAATTCGAACCTTTTGTGACGAACTAGTTAATTACCCAGAAGTTCTTAGTATTTTTCATATGGGCGGCGAAAATGATTTTCTGCTTCACATCACTGTAAAAGATACATCACATTTACGAGATTTTGTTTTTCGCTCGATAACTTCTCGAGATGAAGTCATGCATATTGAAACCGCTTTGATTTACGAGCAGACTAAAAGTCGAACTTTACCGACATTTGATTAAACACTAAACTCTTCAACACATATACCCACACCTAATCTTCTAACCAAGATGGGGCAAAATATGACTCCGCTGATGCTCAAAGATCAATGATGTTTCCACGTTTTGGATCTCTTCTCTTGAGGTAAATTCTCTAAAAATCAACTTCCTCAGCTCGCTAGAATTATAAACCGCTAAATGGACATTAAAATCATTCTCTCCGCCCATATGAAAAACCTGAATCACTTCAGGTAATTTAAGCAAATCATCTCTTAATTGATCCGCCAGCTTTTCTGTATGACGTACCATTTTTACCGCGGCCATCGCTTCAATATGTGTCGCCACTTTTGGAAGATCAATTTCACAAAAATAACCTTTAATAATACCCTGTGATTTCAACCGTTTGACTCGTTCTTGACAAGTTGAAGTTGCAATATCTAAACGTAAAGCTAAATCTTTATTAGTGATATCGGCCTCTTCAAATAGGGCAGTTAAGATTCCCATATCGAGCTTATCTAAGCTTTTCATTATTTATATTCTCAGCAAGTTGTTTATCGCTTAATCTAGATAACCAATTATGACTTTCTAAAAGGTCTACGCCAAGCATCATTTTGTAAAAAATTAGTTTAAGATCAATTAGATTCGGTTTAAAATTGGTATTATTTACTCAAAAAGCACATTCAAACTATGAGCGATACCAAAACTCAGTTTATTGAATTAGCAATAAACCGCCAAGCGTTAAAGTTTGGCGAATTTACCTTAAAATCTGGTCGATCGAGCCCTTATTTCTTCAATGCGGGCTTTTTTAATCAGGGTGAAGACTTAGCCATTATGGGAGATTGCTACGCTGATACCCTAATGAATGAAAAAGTCGAGTTTGATATGCTTTTTGGTCCGGCTTATAAAGGTATTCCGCTCGGTTGTACTACGGCAACATCTCTTGCTAGAAAACATCGGAAAAGTGTTCCTTTTTGTTACAATCGCAAAGAAATTAAAGACCATGGAGAAGGTGGAAGTCTTGTTGGAGCCCCTTTAAAAGGGCGAGTACTGATTGTCGATGATGTTATCACTGCGGGAACCGCTATTCGTGAATCAATGAAAATAATCAAAGCGGCAGGCGCAACAACTGCTGGTGTTTTAGTCGCGTTAGATAGAAAAGAAAAAGGGAAAGGTGAACTATCAACCATTCAGGAGATCGTAAAAGAATACGGTATCCCCGTTTATGCTATTATCAATTTAGACGATCTGTATGAATATATGAGTTCCCAAGCAGAAATGAAGCAACATTTAGCCTCAATGATCCAATATCGTGAGAAGTATGGTGTGCATTAGTTATCTCATTGATGAGAATTAAGATTTAACGGGTATTATAATTATGAAAAAAATGCAATGGTTCTACCTCACTATCAGTTTATTATTAGTTAGCCTAATAGTGGATAGTAAAAATTATTATCGCTATAAAAATTCAAAAGGCGCGGTAGAAATTAAAGATCAGATAACCCCGCAAATGGAAAAAGTTGGCTATGATGTTTTTAATGAAATGGGAACGTTGATAAGCCATGTTAATCCAAGCAAAACTCTTGCTGAACTTGATCAAGACCGTTTAGATAAAATTGAAAAACGAAATATAAAAATTAGACAAAACCAGCAAATTAGGAAAGATGCTGATCTATTACGTCAGTTTACTTCGGTTGGCGATATCATTAGGAATAGAGACTCTCAACTTCTCGCTTTAGAGCAGCGGATAAGAATACAAAACAGTAAAGCTAATCTATTGCACTTGCAATTAGAAGATCAACAACAGCAGGCTGCAACTTACGAAAGACTCGGTCAAAAAGTCGCTAAATCATTAAGTAAAGATATGCAAAATTCGCGCGATCAAATTACTAACAATCTGGCTAATTCTTCTCTTTTAGAACAAGAAAAATTTCGAGTAGAAAAAAGTTTCGAAAAGGATATAATTCGATATAAAGATTTGGAAAGCATGCGCCTGACATTACGCAAAGAGGGGAAAAAAACAGATGGTACCGAGCCAGTTATTTATAATTGCCCGGATAGTCAAACGTGCAATCGAGCTTGGCAACTCGCACAAATTTATGCTCGTGATAATGCGACGGGAAAAATTGAAATTATTACCAACACTTTAATTTTAACCAGTCGCCCTGAAGAAAATCATCATATAGCTATCTCTTTTTCTCGAATTCCTGCACCTGAGAATAAAATGCAAATCGTTTTAGAATTATCTTGTTCAAATACTGAGCAAGGTGTTAGTTTTTGTTTAACGCCCAGCATTAAAGGGATCCGAAAAGGTTATTTAGATTATATTAGAGAGCGCTTGAACTAATTTGTAACAGTAATTGAGTTACAATATGTCGCTATTTCATCGCTTTTATTACCAAATCCCACTGTATATCCCAATTATCCATCGGCAAATATTTAAATTGAGAGCGAACAAATTGTTGAAGTCTGCCTTCGATCAAGGTCGTTAAAAACTTTGCATAAGCAGCAGATTCAACCGTTGAACGGTTGTTTTTAATCGCATCGTCACGGTGAACTTGCTTAATTTGGGTTTCAATTTTATCAAAAAATTGTGAAACTCTATCTTTCAATCTCATCGTTTCACCCAGTAAAACCTCACCCATTAAAAGACGACTGATGCCTGGATTCTTTTGACTAAAACCTAAAATTAACTGGCAAATCCGCTGGCATTTTTCTGAACTACCTAAGTCACTTTGGCTAATGTTATTGATCATCGAAAAAACACTTTCTTCAGAAAAATCTAACAAAGACTCATACATTCTGGCCTTACTTGGAAAATGTCTATACAGAGCGGCTTCTGACACGCCAACGTGCTTGGCTAAGCGTGCCGTGGTGATTCTTTCTGATAAGTCCTCTTCTAACATCAAAGCTAAACTTTGTAATATATCTTGTTTTCTATTGCTTTTTTTGGTTGTCATAACATTAACCCTCTTTAAAATTTGAGAGCAAGACTGCTATCTATCATCAGCATTTGTTGCTTAAAGATCTTTTTAATTCGATCCATTGCCATTTGATCATCCGCTTCGAATCGAATCACTAAATTAGGTGTCGTATTTGATGCCCTCACTAGCCCCCAACCATCTTGGAACTCAACCCTAGCACCATCAATCGCTATCAGTTTACCGTTTTTGAAAGCACCTTGTTTGACTAGCTTTTTAACAAAGTCATGCTTTTTATCATCGGCTAAATGTACGTTAATTTCTGGCGTGACCAAACTATTAGGCAACTCACCAAATAATTGAGTTGAGGTACGCTCATCGCCAGCCAAAATTTCTAATAAACGTGCGGCAGTATAAAGTGCATCATCAAAACCGTACCAGCGCTCTTTAAAAAATATGTGACCACTACATTCACCGGCTAACAATGCGCCAACTTCTCGCATTTTCGCTTTAACAAGAGAATGGCCTGTTTTCCACATGATTGGTTTTCCACCATTAGAAGAAATAACTTTGGCTAAATTTTTTGAGCATTTCACATCATAAATAATATCTGCACCGGGGTTTCTTGAGAGGACATCAATCGAATACAGCATCATTTGTCTATCTGGCCAAATGATATTTCCTTCAGAATCAATCACACCAAGGCGGTCACCATCACCATCAAAAGCCAAACCAATATCAGCTTTCTCAGTTTTCACTAATTCAATTAATTCTCTTAAATTTTCTGGTTTACTGGGGTCGGGGTGATGGTTAGGGAAATTTCCATCAACTTTACAGTAAAGCCCAATAACCTCACAACCAAGCGCCTGTAATAATTGTGGTGCAATTTTACCAGCAACACCATTTCCGCAATCAACCGCCACCTTAAGTGGTTTAACTAGCGCAACATCGCTTGTAATTTGGCTTATATAATCTTGTGTGATCGTGGCGGTACTTTGAGATCCCTCACCTTTCATTAAGTTGCCAGTATCTATTCGTTTCTTTAGAGATAAAATTTCTTCACCTGATAAAGTATGACCGGCAATCACTATTTTTAAACCATTATAATCTTTCGGATTATGACTACCCGTCAGTACCACACCAGAACTAGAGTCCAAATAATGTGTTGCAAAATAAAGTAGTGGTGTTGGTACTTCACCAATATCAATGACATCTCTACCACTTTCACATAAACCCTCCTTTAATGCTTTAATTAATTCCGGTCCAGATAAACGTCCATCTCTGGCAACAACAACTCTTTGCTCCCCTTTTTCAAACGCTTCACTTCCAATCGCCCTACCAATTTCTTTTACAATTTCATAGTTTAAAGTATCACCAACAATACCTCTAATATCATAAGCTCTAAAAATTGAATCTGGTACAACCGATGTACCCCCTTCAGCTCTATCTTCATCAATACCCTTATTGTTTTCGAACACTTCAAGACCCGTTGGTTCGTTTTTCAATGGCGCAATTAAAGACGCTGGTGTTTCCGATCCACTTAACACTTCTAATTCTGCATTAGCTTTTTTCATGCGTTTTTTTACATCGCCAGCGGGCTCAAATTCGAAACCCTCTCTGGTTAATGTTTGAGACATATCAGAAAAAATTTGCAATTGAAAATCACTATGTAATAAAGATTTGTCTTGTTTTGCACTATCAATCAACCAACGTAAGAAGCTTGATGCATCACTTCGAACCATTAAGTGTAAATTTCTTAAACCAATAAACCCACCAATAGCAACGAGTGATAAAACCATAATCAATCCACCAAAAAACAATAACAATTCAAAATTTGAGGAAAAATCTTCTGGATTAGCTGGCCAAAAAGCTACTCGCCATTGCGTTGAATTAAGTTGCGCGATCCCCATAGGCTCTCCCACTTTTAGCGAAGCACTTCCCATGCTAGTAATAACTCGGTTTTGATTAGCAAAGTTTTGTAAAAATTCATAATAGCCAGGTACTAGCCTATCTTTGGGAAGCGCTCGCTCAAAAATATCATAACTCACACCCACTAATGCGACTTTATTAGTGTTATTAATCTTTACTAAAACAGCGACATATTGATTTTTTTGTCCAGGATTGATTGCTTCATGCATCACTCTATTTTTGTTTTCAATGCTTCTCATTAACTGCAATGTCACATTAGTGATTGGTGGTACAGACGATAAATCAACATCATGAGTATTATTTTCGAGAATCCTGACACCATCGACTAACGGCAAACGATGGGATAAGCGCTTTTCTAAACGAGTAATTTCTTCTGGCGTGCCAGAGTTAACTGTTTCAATGATGGACGGTTCACTTAAAACCGTTTGAGTTGAATCGCCAATAGAGTCTAATCGATTCAATACTAATTCCATATAAGATGTCATAGTCACATTGACAAAGGTCGAATTACGTTTACTAGCAGGTTGAATGACGACTAAATAATATTGAACAATTGCTACAAAAATAATAGTTAAAACGCATAAAATCAAATAGGGAACTGAATAAGACATTAACGTCTTGCTATCCATTTTTGGCACTTTAACCTTAGGATCTTTTTTAACTTCTATTTTCACTTTTATTCTCCATGTTATTGTTCGTTGCTGAAAGCTTATCGTTGTTTGTTAACAACAGATTATTAACCACTTCAGCTAATACTTTTATTGCAATTTCTTTTTTAGACATTACTGGTAATAATATTTCTTCACCTTGTCTATTTAAAATCATTAGTGCATTTTCATCACTATTAAAACCTAAGTTTGGTAAACTTATATCATTTGCACAAATCATATCGAGGTTTTTATTTTTAAGCTTACCCATTGCAAACTCTTTCAATTTTTCACTTTCTGCAGCAAAACCGACAACAAATATTTTTTTATCGCTTTTATCGGAATAAAAACGATTATCCGAAACCCAATTTAAAATATCTGGATTTTTAACTAAAGTTAATTCCATCTGTGCATTATTTTTTTTAATTTTTTGTGATGCTATATCGATAGGACGATAATCAGCAATTGCCGCACAACCAATAAAAATATCACAATCCGTTAAGTTATCTTTTACAGCAGATAACATTTCTTCGGCAGACTTTACGTTAATCAAATTTGCTTGCTTTTCAAAAGATAATGAAACAGGACCAGAAATAAGAACAACTTCCCCACCAAGCTCTACCGCAGCTTCTGCCAATGCATAACCCATTTTCCCAGAACTATGATTCGAAATATATCTTACTGGATCAATTGCTTCTTGAGTCGGCCCAGCTGTTATAACTATCTTTTTACCGAACAAATCCGCATTATTTCTAATAGCGAAACGATCATTAGTGAACCTTCGTGAAACTTCTTCAGCTATTTGCAAAGGCTCTAGCATTCTTCCTTGCCCGACATCCCCACAAGCTTGCTCACCCGAAGCTGGCTCTAGCACCTCTACAGTCCTTTCTTTTAATAATTGAATATTACCTTTTACTGCTGGGTTAGCCCACATTTGTTGATTCATTGCAGGCGCTATAATTAATTGCGCTTGAGTCGCTAATACGATGGTTGTCAGTAAGTCATCAGCTAACCCATGTGCTAATTTTGCAATACAGTTAGCCGTTGCAGGAGCAATTAAAACTATATCCGTCCACTTAGCCAACTCAATATGCCCCATCGCGGCTTCCGACTCTCGATCGAACAAATCCGAATGAACAGAATAACCAGATACCGCTTGCATGGTCATTGGAGTAATAAACTCTTGAGCAGAGCTTGTCATAACAACGCGCACCTCAAAATCGAAATCACGCAATCGTCTGACAAGATCTGCTGATTTATAAGCTGCAATCCCCCCCGTCACACCCAAAAGTATGTTGAGTTTTTGCTTATTTTTCAAAGAGGCAACTGATTTATTATTTTCGTCTTTATTTTTCACTTCAAGGTATTTTAGATTACTTGTTTAGGTATATTTTATTTAAATGATGTTATTAGCTATAAATAGATTTTTTGTAATTGTTGAATTCTAGTCATAAGTGCATTTTTATTAGTTAATGATGTTAAATACATTTACCGAACTAAATACTCACTATCTCTTAATCATAGCAAAACTAATAGCTTTTTACTCACTCTTTTTAGTGCATTTGTCTTACAGACAATGATTTATTGTTTACATATACTTGCATTCTACAAAATAACAACTAAGAACAAAATCAACTAACAAAAGGAATTGTTATGTCATATCTGAATTTATGGCCATCAAGTGAGCGTCCAAGAGAAAAATTACTACAAAAGGGGGCTAATTCTCTCTCAGATTCTGAATTATTAGCCATATTTCTACGAACTGGCACTCAAGGCAAAAATGTATTGGAGCTTTCTCGTGAGATTATCGTTCATTTTGGTAGTTTAAAATCGCTTTTTAGTGCAACTGAGAATGAATTTTGTAGTATTAAAGGGTTAGGAACCGCTAAATACGTCCAGCTTCAAGCCTGTTTAGAAATGAGCCAACGTCATATTGAAGAACAAATCACTCAGCAAGACGCCATGCAAAATCCAGCACAAGTTAAAACATACGTTCAATCTCGACTTTTGGGCAAACCAAACGAAGTGTTTGCAGCTATTTTTCTGGATAACCAGCATCGCGTCTTAGCCTATGAAGAATTATTTTTTGGAACCATCAATGCTTCGTCTGTACATCCACGAGTTGTCATTCAAAGGGCATTGCACCACAATGCCGCAGCAATCATCGTTGCCCACAACCATCCATCTGGTATTTCCGAACCGAGTCTTTCAGATATTGATATTACTAAGACTTTGAAAACGACATTAGCATTGATCGATGTAAGGTTACTTGATCATTTGGTGGTAGCTTCTCATCAAGTGACGTCTTTAGCGGAACGAGGGCAGGTTTAATTTAACTCATACAATACAATGACATTTGTCATATTAAATTGATGACAAAGGACAATATTTCTCAATCTAAAAAATAGTCATTATATACCAACAATTTTAAAAGGTATTTAAACAATGACGATAAACGAGAGAAACAAAGTTATTTCAGTCAAGGAGGTGTCAAAAACTTTCCAAGCTGACAAAAAAGAGATAAGAGCGTTAACCAATGTAAGCTTTCACATTTATGAAGGCGAAGCCCTTTCTATATTGGGACCGAATGGTGCTGGAAAAACAACCTTAATCAATATGATGTTAGGCAAGCTAAGCCTATCTCACGGAAAAATGAGTTTACTTGGATGCGAGCCGGGGCATATCGAACTTAAACGCCAATCCGGTGCAATGCTTCAGTTAGCTGGTTTACCCGATATGTCCACCATCAAGGAACATATTCAATTATTTCAAAGTTATTACCCTGCGCCAATGGATTACCAACAGGTCATAAATATCGTCGGCTTGAAAGATATTGAAAATCAATACAGTAAGAACCTATCGGGTGGGCAAAAACAACGGTTGTTATTTGCACTATCGATCTGTGGAAACCCAAAGTTATTATTCTTAGATGAACCAACCGTTGGTATGGATATCTCGGCTAGGCGCTTATTATGGCAAGCCGTTACGGCTTTAAAAGAGCAAGGAACTAGCATTATCCTAACGACTCATTATATAGAAGAAGCCGATCATCTATCGGATCGAATTATTATGTTGAGTAAAGGGCGTGTTATTAAAATTGGTACGCCTAAAGAAATAAAATCTCAAATTAAAAGCAAGACAATTCGATTTAATAGTTCTTTAAAACCGAAACAATTGGAGAAAATTTCGTCGATCAAGCACTTTTCTGTATCCGAAAATGAAGGAGATGAAAATCAATTTGAGATTCAAACGGATGATCCAGTAGAAACCTTAAAATCGATCTTTGAAATCGAAGTCGAAATGGAAATCAAATTAACTGATCTGATGGTCGCAGGAGCCGCATTAGAAGATGCGTTTTTGTTGTTAAATGAAAATAATGATAACTTATTGGAGGAATCAAATGAAACCTAGTTTAATCAACATCTACATCATGGAAGCAAAAACAGAAACCACTCGGCTTTTTAGAACACCAGGTTTCAGCATTCCCACCATTTTATTCCCTATTATGTTTTATACATTTTTTGGAATTCTCTTTTCCATGAATAAAGCCACTATGCCCACTTATTTAATGGCGACCTATGCTACTTTTGGCGTGATTGGTCCCGCCTTATTCTCTTTTGGTGTTGGCATAGCGATTGAGCGTGGACAGGGTTGGTTTGACCTAAAAGAAATATCCCCAATGCCTGCTTCCGCCTATATTGTTTCTCGAATAATGCTTACACTGATATTTTCACTGATTATAATTAGCTTGCTATTTTTGCTAGGTGCAGTATTTGGCGGCGTAAGGTTATTTCACTCCCAATGGCTTTTAATGATGGTTACACTGCTATTAGGATCGCTACCATTTTGTGCAATTGGAATGACGTTAGGATTATACTTAAAAGCATTTAGCGCGCCAGCCACAGTAAACCTAATCTATTTACCTATGGGGTTTTTATCTGGTCTATGGTTACCTATTACTTTCTTACCAGACTTTATGCAACAGTTCGCTAATATTTTACCGCCATACCATCTAGCACAATTAGCTTTGAAAATTGTTGATATGGATATTGGAGCACCGATTTTTCTGCATATTGGAGTACTGACAGCTTACACTTTCGTATTTATGTTTTTGGCATTAAAAGCATACAATAAAAAGGACAAACAAAAATGAAAATTAAATTATTAATTGGTTTTATATTTTTAGTTAGCTTTATTTTCCTATTACCGGAACCTAATGAAAAGATAAAAAATACCAAAGAAAAATCGGATGCAACCAGCCCGAAAATAATTAACGCCAGCAATAACTTTATCATTCGCAATGTGAGACTTTATACTGGAGACAAATTATTAACTTCTACTGATGTTTTTATTAAAAACAATCGATTCTATAAAATAGGTGACAATCTCGACATTTCAAAAGAAGGTAATAATGACTCATTACCCGAGATAGATGGAAAAGATAAAACTCTTCTTCCTGGGTTTATTGACTCACACACTCATGCTTATAACAATGCGTTAACTGATGCTATTAACTTTGGCGTGACAACAGAGCTTGATATGTTCACGATGCCAGACTTTGCTAATCAACATCAGAGCAAACGGGATAATCCCAATAATACTAATGAAGCTGATTTGTTTTCTTCAA
>CAZRPK010000023.1:29511-32349 GCA_964601915.1 uncultured Kangiella sp.
CAGAGCAAACGGGATAATCCCAATAATACTAATGAAGCTGATTTGTTTTCTTCAACTATTTTAGCCACCACAAAGGGTGGTCATGGTACGGAGTATGGATTTAAAATTCCTGTTTTAGAAAATACCAATCAAGTTGAATCCTTTGTTAAAGATCGGATCATCCAAGGTGCTGATTATATTAAAACGGTTTATAACGCTAAAGAAGCAAAACGGCAACACTTTCCATCAGTTAGTTATGAGATTTTAGAAGCACTAATTACTCAAACCCATGTCCAAGAAAAGATACTGGTAGTTCATGTCGATAATCTAATCTCAGCGCGCCACGCGATTGAACTTGGAGCGAATGGCATTGTTCATAGTTTTATGGATCAAGTAGTGGATGATGAGTTTGTTTCATTGATGTTAAAGAATAACGCTTTTATCATCCCAACGTTATCAGTGAATGCTTCAATTACTCAATTGTCTAATACACAAAAACTACTCAGTAACGACTCAATTAAGAAATATTTAAACCCTAATCAAACAACGCAATTAAAATCAGGATTCCCTGATTTTGGCATTCCTAAAGAAGCGTTAGATATTGCTTTTCAAAGCGTAAAAAAGTTATCTGATAATGGCGTTAGTATACTAGCTGGAACCGACGCACCTAACCCTGGAACCACTCACGGTGCAAGTTTACACGGCGAGTTAATGTTTTTAGTTCAAGCAGGTTTAACGAATGAGCAATCAATCCATGCGGCTACCGGCGCTGCTAGAAAATTCTTTCCTATTGCAGATAGAGGAATAATTAAAATCGACACATTAGCTTCAATGGTGATGGTTGATGGGAACCCTTTTGATAACATTGAAGATAGCTCAAACATTGTAGGGATTTGGAAGAATGGTCAATTTTTAAATAGAAAGAGTGAGACCAGCGCTGAGAAAAATAGACTCATTAAGCCTCATTTAGTTTCAGACTTTAATTCAGCCACAAGTGCCGACAAACCAATTGATGGGATCTTGAAAACAACCGATGAATTTGCTGGTGGTAAGTCAACCGGATCAACAAAATTATTGACAAAGGAAGGTGATGATCAGTTTTTACAAATACAGGGCGAGTTAAAAAAAGGGTTTATATTTCCTTGGAGTGGGATTGCTTACTTGCCAACTCAATCAATGAATAAGGCTGCAGATTTTAGTCAAATCAAATCAATTAGCTTTTCCGCTAAAACAAACACGGCTAAAACAAATTCTGAACCACTCGTTTTATCTGTGCTAGTATTTCAGCAAGGTAGCTTTCAACCATTTGAGCGAACAATAGAACTGACGAATGAATGGCAGAGCTATGATGTTAAACTAAAATCATTTGGACAAGTTGATTGGTCAAATATTGTTAACATATCAATTGTTAATAATAAAGCACTAGGTAAATTCAATTTTTCTATTGATAATTTAAAATTAAACTAGTACAAACGACATATGTAATAATTATAAAATATTCATGAAATCACTCTTTAAAAAAATCGATTATTTTTTACTTCCCAGAAGTCAATCCTCTGCAAGTATGCATTACGCCCCCTATATTTGGTTAGTTTATTTAGGCATATTTTTCATGAGTCTGATTGCCTATCACCCAATAGAGTATAGCTATGTTTATGCCACTATTGGCTTGTTTGCTTTTCTTATTGTTTATTTCAATGGCTACTGGGCATCAACCGAACAAATCAAATGGAATATATTTGGAATTTTATTGATAGGTAGCTTACTAGCAATATTAACCCTTGGCGCAAGCGTGTTTTTCGTTTATGCAAGTGCATTTTGTTGTCGGCTTAGCACACCTAAAAAGGCCTTTGTTGGGTTAATTGTTATAGTTGTTTGGATTGGTGTTTATTCTTGGTTTTATAGTTTAAGTTCTTTTTTTTATGTTCCAGCTATTTTGTTTAGCGTGATGATTGGTGGTATTAATATTTATCAACACAATATTGACTTGAAAAGACAAGAATTAATATTAAGCCAGCAGGAAGTAAAACACCTAGCAAAAATATCGGAAAGAGAGAGGATAGCAAGAGATCTGCACGATCTAATTGGTCATACTTTTTCGGTGATTACTTTAAAAGCTGAATTAGCGGGCAAACTAATTGATAAAGAGAAAGATAAGTCAAAGTCGGAAATTAAACAAATTGAAAACATTTCCCGAGAAGCCTTAAAACAGATCAGAGAAGTAGTAACAGGCTACCGAACTAGCGATCTAAACTCTGAATTAGCCCATGCGAAATATGTTTTACAGAGTAACGATATCAATTTTGAATATTGCTTTGATAAAGTCGAATTTGACGATGTCACGAATAAAGAACTCGCGATTATTCTAAAGGAACTAGTAACCAACATACTGAAGCATTCTCAAGCTTCGAAAGTTGAATGTAAAATATCACAAATAAACAATGAAATTATTTTAACTTTAGAAGACAATGGAAACGGATTTGATGCAAATGCAAAAGTCAATGGGTTTGGATTAAAAGGCATTAAGGAAAGGATTGATAAATTGAACGGTCAGATTTCTATAGTAAATGAACAGGGAAGCAAATTCATAATATCAATTCCTGCATTAAAATCAGCAGATAATTAAATATGATTAATTTGTTAATTGCCGAAGATCAAGAAATGCTATTAACAACACTAGCATCTTTATTAGATCTTGAAGATGATATCAACGTAGTACACCAATCAAAAAATGGTCAAGACGCTTTGAATTTTTTAACTAATGACGGTAACGCTAATATTGATATTTTGTTAACAGATATCGAAATGCCAAAACTAACTGGCATTGAATTAGTACAAGCGATTCAAAAACAAGGATTG
>CAZRPK010000024.1:0-32141 GCA_964601915.1 uncultured Kangiella sp.
TTGTCTGAGCTCTATTTGTCTGAGCTCTATTTGTCTGAGCTCTATTTGTCTGAGCCTTAAAAGTGTCGTTGTTATTCATGATATTAATCCAAATAAAAATTTTACACGCTACCGCCCTTGAGTTACGGCTCTCAATTAGCCTAGGGCGTACATTTTTAGTTTTTTAATCTTTTTTAACTATTTATACTAATGACTGATTTGTAATCCCAAACACGTCATTAGTCGTTAAGTACTAGTTAAGCCCACAATTATACACGATGGATGTTTTAAGAAATAGAGATAAACAATACAAAGAAAGATGAAAAATGTCTCATTAACATAAAAAAACAGTTTCCAATAATTTTAGAGACTTAATTTCCGTGTAACTGAGATTTTTCAATGGTGATTCTATTCGCTTTGCCTAAAAAATTGAGTAATATAATGGCTCTAAGCTCTCCGTCATCTTTTTGAAAAATCCCCTCTAAGCCTTCAAACGGTCCAGATAAGATCCTAACTTTATCACCATGATTTATTTTGTTTAAAATAACTATTGTTTCCGATTCTTTAGCGTTGATTAGATCCAATACTAGGTTGGTTGGCACTTTTGCAACATTTCCAGAAAATCGAATCCAATCACGTATTCCACGAGTGGAACGCACTTTATGCCAACAAGGATCATTTGACGATATTTGGATAAAAATATAGCCTTTAAAGACAGCCTCTTCGATAATTTGTTTTTTATTGTTGGCTATTTTTTCGATTTTAATCGTTGGGCAAAAGGCATGAATTTCCTGATTTTTTAGGTTTTCAACCGCCCGAAATTCTTGTTTTGCTTTTGTTGCGGCTAAAAACCACTCTTGAACTACTGAGTCTTTTTGTTGGCTTTTAGATTCTGATGTATTCTCCATCTACTTTTCATTCCTTTCAAAGCTATTAACATAGCCCCCTCAAATAGAGTTCGCAAATAAAATTAGGACTTTTCAGATTTGTTTTTACTGATATTTCTTATTTTTTGTCTTTATTATTTTTATTTTGTTGTGCTGCATTTTTATTTTTTAATAACTTAATGACGGCTTCAATTCCTTTCTCAGCATAAAGACGACGAAATTCTAGTTTTTTCATTTTAACGTAACTAACACCCGCTATTAGAACATCGTATAATTTCCAATCCGCATTAATTTTAGCCATTCTAAAGGTAACATTGATAGAGGGTAATATTTCAGGTTCAATCAAAATGGTTAAATACCCTCGACTGCCTTTTTTACTCAGTTTGGTAGATACAAAGGAAAACTGCTGATTATCGTAAAATTTCATCCCTTCACTCACATAGCGGTGCAATGTTTGATTAAAGACCTCTATTAATTCTTTTTGATGATTAACACTAAGAGCTTTCCAAACCTTACTACCAAGTAACGCTTTTAATGTTGAAGTAGAACTCCATAGCGGAAGAATTTGGGAGTTAACAAAAGATTCTAGTTTTAGCTTGTCATTTTTTAAATCACTTTTATGCTCAATTAGTGACTTATTTAGGCTAACTAGCCGATTTTTAAAATATTGATCAAGGGTTGAAGCATTTAGGCTAGGTGACACAATTGAAAGTGTGAGAAATACAAGTAGGAAATTTGAAATTAATTTGAACAAAATAGTGTATAAGGTCGTTTTTAAAGTGTATTTAATTTAAATAGTGCGTAACTTGGTGGACCTAGAAAGACTCGAACTTTCAACCCCCGCCATGTCGAGGCGGTACTCTAACCAATTGAGCTATAGGTCCATTAACAAATTACAGTTTCTTCAGAAGGCGCGAATGATAGCAGATAAGGCGTAAGGTGCAAGGTAATATTACGCGCTTATTTTACACCTTCAATTTTCCTTATCATACCCCATTGGATTGTTGCTTTGCCAACGCCAAGTATCACTAATCATTTCATCTAATCCTAACTCTGCTTGCCAAGATAAGATTTTGTGAGCTTTGGCTGGATCAGCCCAACACTCGGCAATATCACCTGCACGCCGATCAACTACCTGATAAGCGACTGGTTTTTTAGAGCCTTTTTCAAATGCATTAATCATTTCTAATACGGAGTAACCTCTACCGGCGCCTAAATTAAGCGTTGTTACCCCGGTAAAATCAATGATTTTTTGCACTGATTTAACATGTGCATCAGCCAAGTCAACGACATGAATGTAGTCTCGAACCCCGGTTCCATCAACCGTGTCATAGTCATCACCAAAAACTGATAATTTGTCTCGTTTACCAACAGCTACTTGGCTAATAAATGGCATGAGGTTATTAGGTATACCTTGAGGATCTTCACCAATCATACCGCTTTTATGTGCTCCAACAGGATTAAAATAGCGCAATAAAATAATTTGCCAATCTTGATCGGCTATAGATTGATCACGCAAAATCTCTTCAATAAATAATTTAGTACGTCCGTAAGGGTTTGTCGCTGAAATAGGGAAGTCTTCGGTAATTGGTACACTCGCAGGATCACCATAAACAGTGGCAGAAGAGCTAAAGACAATTCGTTTACAGTTATTTGCCTGCATAACTTTCAATAAATTAATAGTACTACCTATATTTTGTTCGTAATAATATAGAGGTATTTCTGCAGACTCTCCAACGGCTTTTAAACCTGCAAAATGGATCACGCTATCAAATTCATGATCGTCAAAAATCTTTGATAACGAATTTATATCCGTTAAATCCACCTTGTAAAAGCGAATAAATTGGTTGGTTAGTTTTTCGACTCGTCTTAGTGATTCTAATGACGAATTACTAAGGTTGTCCACCACAACCACTTCAATGCCCGCTTCCAGTAAAAGCAAGCAGGTATGGCTACCAATGTAACCTGCGCCACCTGTCACCAATATTTTTTGAGCCATTTTCTCACCCTTATTACAACCTGTTCTAAATTTTAGCACCGGTATTGATTCCTTTTATACTCAATAAGACTAAACAACAAATGTTTATCTAATCTTGAGTTTAACAAATTTAAAATGAAAATTTCTCATTAAAAAAATCTAACTCTACACCCACTTTAGAATCAACATTACCTGCCAACAATTTCTCAGCCAAAGGGTTTTCAATCCATTGCTGTATGGCTCGTTTTAATGGTCTAGCTCCAAAAACAGGATCAAAACCTTTTTCAGCAATTGCCGAAAGAGCATCTTGAGTATAGTTAAACTCTATGCCATTTTCTAACAATCGTGATTTCAAGATATCCAGCTGAATCTTGGCAATAGATTTTATATGCTCTTTTTTAAGCGAATGAAAAATGACAGTTTCATCAATTCGATTTAAAAATTCAGGTTTGAAATAATCACCAATGACTGAATTTATTTTATCTTTAATGTCGGTTAAATCACCATCAACTGTCGATTGCATAATCATTTCTGATCCTAAATTCGATGTCATAATGATTACGGTATTTCTGAAGTCAACAGTTCTACCTTGACCATCAGTTAATCTCCCATCTTCAAGTACTTGTAATAAAATATTAAACACATCAGGATGCGCTTTTTCGACTTCATCTAACAAAATGACTGAGTAAGGTTTTCTCCTCACTAGCTCAGTTAAATACCCACCTTCATCATATCCAACATAACCGGGAGGTGCGCCTATTAATCGAGCAACCGAGTGCTTTTCCATAAATTCTGACATATCAATTCGCACCATCGCACTTTCATCATCAAAAAGAAAAGTCGCTAATGCTTTACTCAATTCCGTTTTCCCAACTCCTGTTGGCCCTAAAAATAAGAAGGAACCATTAGGGCGGTTTGGATCTGACAACCCAGCTCTAGAACGTCTTACCGCATTTGACACAGCAGAGACAGCTTCTTCTTGCCCTATTACTCTAGTGTGTAAATGACTCTCTATTTTAAGCAATTTTTCTTTTTCGCCTTCAAGCATTTTATTCACGGGAATGCCCGTCCATTTAGAGACAATTTCTGCAATCTCATCCTCACCCACTTTGTTTCTGAGTAACGTCATATCTTGCATTTCTACCTGACTTGCCATATCCAGCTGCTGCTCAAGTTCAGGTATCCGTCCATATTGCAATTCAGACATTCTAGCAAGATCGCCGGCTCTTTTTGCCGCATCTAAATCAATCCGCGCTCGTTCCAGATCGGACTTTATACTTTGAGTTCCATGCAATGCTGCTTTTTCAGATTTCCAAATTTCATCTAACTCTGCAAAATCCCTCTCCATAATTTCGATGTTGTTTTCTAATTCTAAACGTCGTTTTTTTGAACCACTATCTGATTCTTTTTTTAATGCTTCACGTTGAATTTTTTGTTGAATCAAACGTCTTTCCAATCGATCCATTTCTTCTGGTTTAGAATCAATTTCCATGCGGATATGACTTGCACTTTCATCCATTAAATCAATAGCTTTATCTGGTAACTTTCGATCAGAAATATATCGATGAGATAAAGTCGCAGCAGCAACAATTGCTGGATCGGTAATCTCTACGCCATGATGAACTTCATAACGCTCTTTTAGCCCTCGTAAAATTGCGATAGTATCTTCAACGTTTGGCTCTCCGACCTGAATTTTTTGAAAACGCCGTTCTAACGCAGCATCTTTTTCTACATACTTTCTATATTCATCTAAAGTCGTTGCGCCAACACAATGAAGTTCACCTCTCGCCAATGCGGGTTTTAGCATATTTCCAGCATCCATTGACCCCTCAGACTTACCTGCGCCAACCATTGTGTGTAATTCATCTATGAATAAAATAATTTGTCCTTCTTGCTTAGAAAGATCATTTAATACTGCTTTTAATCGCTCCTCAAATTCACCCCTGAACTTTGCACCCGCAATTAATGCTCCCATATCTAAAGATAAGACTCGCTTACCTTTGATCCCTTCAGGAACTTCATTATTAATAATTCTTTGTGCAAGACCTTCTACAATAGCAGTTTTTCCAACTCCAGGTTCACCAATTAAAACAGGGTTATTTTTTGAGCGACGCTGTAAAACTTGAATGGTTCGTCTAATCTCATCATCCCGTCCGATAACAGGATCAAGTTTTCCTTGTTCTGCTAGCTCGGTTAAGTCGATAGTATATTTATCCAGTGATTGCCTTTGATCTTCAGCATTAGGCTCATCAACTGATTGCCCACCTCTGATTTTTTCTATCGCTTGCTCAACCGACGCAAAATCTGCGTTTAAAGATTGCAGTATATTACCCAAAACCCCCTTATCTTCAATCGCTGCAAGTACAAATAATTCACTCGAAATATATTGATCTTTTTTTTCTTGAGCTAACTTGTCGCAATGATTTAATAGTCTGCCTAAATCATTAGATATATGCACTTCACCAGGAGTACCTTCTACCTGCGCCAAATGGTCAAGAGCCTCAGCAAGTTTAGAACGTAAACTATGTAAATTAATATTGGTTTGAGCCATTAAGTGACGAAGACTTCCACCCTGCTGATTAAGCAACGCAGTCATCATGTGTATAGGCTCAATGAACTGATGGTCTCTGCCGATTGCTAATGATTGAGCATCGGCGATGGCTAGCTGAAATTTGCTAGTAAGTTTATCCATTCGCATTTTATTATGCCTTCAGTGTTATTGACTTGTATTAATAAAATGGGGGGTTATTATTTAAATTCAAGCAATGAAATGAAAACAAATCTGTCTATACTAGCTAACTAAAACTAATTTAACTATTGAATTCAAGAGAGTCATTAGCTTCAATTAACTTTATTCCAAATGATTTTGTTTGATTATTCTAACAATTTCTTCAACATAGACATCTCCTCGTTCAGAATAACTTTTAAGTCCCTCAGCTAATTTAACCCCCTTAATAGCTCTACCTTGTTGACGCAAGTTGGCTCGAATGGCTCGAAGTGAGCTATAGACTCGATTGCTATTCAAGTTTTTCATGTAACTAGTTACTGCATCTTGAATTGAATTAAATTTTTGCACTTCATGTTTTGCATTTTGGTTTCTATTTTTGGGTACTAAACCACACCCCTTGGTAAAACACCATTGACCAAATAAATTATTAGCTTGAGTAGAAAACCGAGAAGTTCCCCAAGCAGATTCATTTGCAGCTTGAGCTAATACCAAAGACTCTGGAAGAATATCGATCCGTTTAGAAAGCTCATCCAATTGCGCTAGTACATTTTCTGATTTCAATCCATAAGATACCCCTAATCGAATAAGTTTTTTTTGCAATGTGTCAGAATGGTAGGAATTGCTCTTTATTTCATCGGAGAGTTTCTTTAATAAAACTTGTTGATACATTATTTTTTGATTTGCTCGCCTTATTTTAGGTTTTAAAAACTCAAAAAAATGTTGTTTTTTTTCTTTTACATTAGTTGTTTTTGAAAAATCCGGAAGTTCAGAACGAGAATTAAACGTTGCATCTTGTGAAAATTCAGTAGGGCTCGGCATTAATTCCCAATCATGTTGTCCCAACAGAATGACTATTAACAGTAGAACCAAACAAGCATTTAGTACATAATTTTTATCATTTATAAATGCTTGGAAAATTATTTCAAAATACGATTTCATTATGTTCCTTCTTATTATATTAGGAAATCAGTCTACACATAGTTACTTAAAAACTAAGATAATTCATCAACGATTAGTTAGGTGTATAGGATACCAATTCAACACAGTTACGACCATTTGATTTAGCTTTGTACAACGCTTTATCGGCTTTATATAAGATACGATTTGCATCGTTCGGATTAGGTGCTGAAACGCATGCAATACCAATACTAATCGCAATTTGACCGATAGGAGAACCATGATGCCATATGTTTTTTTCAATCACTTTTCTTGTCAATTTTTCTGCGGCGTCTTTAGCATCTTCGAGAGATATTCCAGATATTACTATAGCAAACTCCTCACCACCAAAACGTGCCACAAAATCACTTGCTCTTTGAAACTCACTCTCTAGAGTTTTTGCGATTGCTTTTAAGCATACATCACCTTCTAAATGACCATAAGTATCGTTATAAGCTTTAAAATAATCCACATCACAAAATAATACAGCTAAGTTAGACCGCTCTCTCGATGCTCTTCTTACTTCAGACTCTAAAACTTTATCAAAATATCGTCTATTGGCTAAATTGGTTAATCCATCGGTGAAAGCTTGCTCAGATAATCGGCCATGATTTTCACTTAACTTCTGATGAGTAACACGACGATGCTCTTCTTGAGTTCTTCTCGAAAAGGCTTCTGAAATAAGTTTACTTAAGGGTATTATTAGCGCTAAGTCCTCTTTCAGCCATTGGTTGTTCGGGGTCTGGAAATCAAGACTCAACCAACCCATAATTCGATTACTATTACTTGATGTATGGCGTTCTAATGGAAGTATAACAGTGCTTCTTGCGCCAACTTGTGCGTAGTGTTCAGAAAGCCCAAAACATGAAAGATCTGGTGATGTTTGAATCGTTTCTTCTGGTGTTAATAGTAACACATCACCCACAAGTAAAGTAGAAAACTCAATCGCACCGTTTTGAATTTCAATTTTTTTAGAAAACTGTTTGAGGCTAGAATAATCATTTTTTAACCATTCCAAATAAATTTTAGCGCTACTTGATGTTCTATCAAATAAATAAATTGATACACGATCAAGTTTAAAAAAACTGGCTGTTTCAGATATTATAGAGGTTAATTCTGAAGGGAAATCAGCTAATTTAAAATTTATAAAGCGGTACGAATAGTTATGCAAAATATTATTCCACATAGCCTGATATTGTTGTTTTGCTTGCGCACTTTTAACATCACTAAGATCATCAAAGGAAAGTAAATAACGATTTTTTTTTGACTTATTTAAATCAAAATGATGTGATTCAATACAACTTAATTGACAATTAACCGGAATAGTTTTTCCATTTTTTATCGTTAAAACTGTTTCAAATAGTTTTTGATTACCCGTTCCATTATTGCCAATCACATGACAATTTTCGGTAATATCATTGAATTCTTGTTGGAATGATTTTTGTAATGGTTGTGGAATAAATTCAAATACTGACTTCTGGATATTTTCTTGGACAGAAACCCCTAAAACTCTAGAAGCAGAATGACTTATTACATCAACATTTAAGTTTTGATCTAAACTAATTAAATTACCTGGTAAATCAGCAATATTAGCGACTCCAGTTTGCCACATTGATCGCGGTTTTGTCTTTGGCGATGCCATTTCATTTGAGGTGGAATCTGACTCTAAGGAAAGCCTTTCAAAAACATCAACTTTATCGAGATCTTTAGCATTAATTTCTAATCTATTAAAATCTGGTCTTTTAAAATTATCCTGACGACTATGATCACTATTGATACTAGGTCTTGTCAACTCAAACTCTGCTATTTCAGAGTCAGATTTTCCTCTTTGGCTAACGCCCTCGTAAAAATCAACAAGGCGTTCACCTAACTTATCTATTGATTTATTTAGTGGCTTGTCTACTGGTTTAAATTCACTCGTCTTAGACAATTGAGATTTATTTGGTGACTCTCTTGATATTTTTTCTGCTTGGTTATGGTTGCTTAGTCTGTCTAGTAGTGAAGCCAATGATGATAAAATATCTTTATCTTTTACTCGACGACTTAAATAATCACTAGCACCTGCTTTAATTAATTCAACCGCTAATTGATCATCTCCTCTCGTGGCAATGATAACAATTTTAGAATTTGAAGTTTTTTTAAATTTGCGTAATGATGTAATCGGATGAATCTGTTCAAAATTATCACTTAGGAAAATTAAATCACAGTCATAGTGCTTTAAATAATCAAGGGCACTAACCAAACTATTTTTATGATCGACTTGAAAGCCGAATAAAGTCAAATAATCGGCAACAGTTGCCGAAAAATTTGAATCAGGATCGACAACTAAAAGCTTTTGCAAATTTGTATTTTTTAATTGAGGTGATTGGTCTTTCAAAATATGATGATGAGATTGTGGGACATTCTTATTCAAATCAAAATATCGAGCATTCTCACGACCATCTCTGTGTGGAAATTGCGGATCGCCATTGCTAGAAATAACGTCTACGGTTTGACGGAGGTCATGATTTAAACTATTTTGGTTAGAACCATTTTGGCTGACTACACCCATTCCTTGCGATTCTCGCACCTAATCATTCCCCCTACCCATTTACTAATAAATTACGCTGATTAGTGTGAAATAGCAAGTAATTTGTCGTATTTCATATTGGCTTTACCCAGCGTTTTACCCTATTAAATTAGACCTAGTAGGCATTTGGTCATGTCATATTGTTACCTGTTTTTTGAGCTAAATAATGCTAAAAAGTAAATACTGTAAGTTAATCTCTAAAAGGACTATTGATAAACGAAACTAGACGGTATAATCACACTATTGATTTCACGTTTTATTTAAGTTTTATGAACCTTCTTCTTTTAAGCAGTTCCTGTGTTGGAACGACTGATTATTTATCACACGCCATCCCTTTAATTGACGATTTTTTGATTAAACAATCGTCCCCTATTCGTATTATATTTATTCCTTTTGCGGGAGTAACCATTAGTTTTGATGAATATGAAGCTAGAGTACAAAAAGCTTTAATTCCTTTAAATATTGAGCTTGTTTCAATACATCACAAATCCGCTAATGATAACTCTAAACCTCAGGTGAATACTGGCTCTGTTTTGCTTAATAAGCAGAGAGAACAAATAAAGAATGCTGATTGTATACTTGTTGGAGGTGGTAACACTTTTTCGTTACTTAATGAGCTTTATAGTTTAGAGTTACTAAGCATTATTCACGATGAAGTTAAAGCAGGTAAACCTTATATTGGTTGGAGTGCAGGTTCCAATATCGCTGGTGCATCCATTAAAACCACAAACGACATGCCTATTGTTGAACCTCCCTCCTTTGATGCTTTAAACCTATTGCCTTGTCAACTAAATCCACACTATATTGAAGTAAATCCGTCTAGTCATAACGGAGAAACTCGGCAACAGAGAATCGAAGAATTTTTAACGCTGAACCCTAGTTCTAAAGTGATGGCTATCCCCGAAGGCACCGCATTAATTTGCAATGGCGAAAGTATTTATTACACGGACGGTGACCAAAAGAAAGCGTTAGCTTACTTATTTACATCGAAAGGAAAACTACCAATTTCTACCAACCGTGATATTAGCGACTTAATAAAAAATTCTTCTATATTAACGGGTTAAGCTATGCAGTTTAAAAACGACAAGATTTATAATGTAACAAGAGAAAACTCTCCCTTCAAATTTAATAAACAAGTTGCCTCAGTCTTCCCCGATATGATTGGTCGCTCAGTTCCAGGTTATCTAGTAGTCATTAAAATGATCGAACAACTTTCTACCCTTTACATTAAAGACAAAACTAATTGTTATGATTTAGGCTGCTCGTTAGGTGAGGCTACACTTGCAATAGACAAAGGTGTACGTGCATCAGATGTCAGTATTTTAAGTATTGATAATTCAATCGCAATGCTTGACCAATGCCAACTTCATTTAGATTGTTATAAGCATAACGCCTCAATAAACCTAAAACATGAAGATATTTGCTCTACAAAAATAGAAAATGCCAGTATGGTTGTATTAAATTACACTTTACAGTTTATCCCAATAGAAACACGCAAAACACTCATTAAAACAATTTTTGATGGAATGAATGAAGGAGCGATATTACTAATTTCAGATAAAATCAGTTTTACAGATCAATCCATTAATCAACTCTTTATCGATCTTCATCATCAATTTAAGAAAGACAATGGTTATAGTGAACTTGAAATTAGCCAAAAACGAAATGCCTTAGAAAATGTTTTGATACCTGAAACCATAGAATCACATATCATACGATTAGCTAATTCGGGATTCAAACATGTTAACTGTTGGCAGCAGCACTTAAACTTTGCCTCAATTATTGCGATTAAATAAAAATATGATTCAATTTACACAGTTTCAAGAGGATATAGAAAATTCAAAAGTTTCTAATTGGCATACGCATTTTATAAATTCCCTAAAGGCTCGTTATACAAATTATACGCATGGAGATGTTCAAGAATGGCAAGAGTTGATTGAATCACTCCCTGAATTTGAAAGTACGACAGCTAATTTAAGCTCGCAGATACAAGTGAATTTAAAAAATAACCTCCCTCTTTCTGAGATCCAGTCGAAGGATCTAATAAATAAATTAAAACAACTTCATCCCTGGAGAAAAGGTCCTTACAAGCTGTTTGATATTCATATCGATACAGAATGGCGTTCAGATTGGAAATGGGATCGTATTAAATCTCATATCTCTCCACTAAAAGGTAAAACAGTTCTCGATGTCGGTTGTGGTAATGGGTACCACTGCTGGAGGATGTTAGGCGAAGGTGCGCAGTTTGTACTAGGAGTTGATCCATCACAAAAATTTTTAGCTCAATTTAATATCATGCAAAAATATATCGCTAAAAACAATTGTCATTTACTACCGCTAGGCATAGAAGATATGCCTAGCGGTAGTAAAAACTGTGGGTTTGATAGCGTATTTTGTATGGGGGTTTTATACCATCGCAAATCCCCAATTGAGATGTTGTACCAATTAAAAGAGTTATTGTTAAGTGGTGGAGAATTAATACTGGAAACCTTAGTCATAACGGGTAACAAAGAACAAGTATTAGTCCCGTCGGGACGTTATGCACAAATGAGGAATGTTTGGTTTATCCCTTCTGTAGAGTCATTGTCTTTATGGCTGACTAAATGCGGTTTTAAAGATGTTAGATGCATCAATGTAGAGAAAACGTCGAGCAAAGAGCAAAGAGCAACGGACTGGATGACATTCCACTCTTTAAAAGATTTTTTGATGCCAAATAATGAAAATCTAACGATTGAAGGATACCCAGCTCCAGTAAGAGCAACTTTGGTTGCAAAAAAGCCATAGATTTTCATAGCATGCAAATTTTATATGTGAATATTACCAAATGATTGAAAAAAATTTAACTTTTTTTCAATCCTGTCTATACTCCACTTTAACTGTGCTATTTTTTTAACGTTTGTGAATTTATCGATTATAACTGGTTGTTTTTTGTACAATTTGTAAAGCTAAAGTTGAAATTCTGTAGCATAAAATAGAATAAGATTAAACACTCCAAATGCCCGAAAATGCTACTGTTAAGCCTATATTTGATTAAAACGTGAACAGGTTCCTTCAATCTTTTTGAGTAAAAAGATATTATGCTGTAGACAAAGCGAAGGGGAATTTATTGTTCAGGATGAATTGTTTATCTGAGGTATCCGAAAATGCATCTGACAACACATGAAATACCAGTACACAACTTGCAAATTGGCATGTATGTGTCTCGTTTGGACGTTCCTTGGGTACAAACACCTTTTCCTATTCAAGGTTTTCATATTAGTAAGCAAGAGCAGCTTGAACAACTATCGGTTTATTGCACAAAAGTTTATGTTGATCAGTTTCTTAGTAAAATAGATGTTCAGTCACAATTAACCCTCACGCCAATCAAACCAAGTAAGGTTAATAAGCTTGACCCTAAGATAAAGCGTTTAATGACAGAAAAAGCTCGCTTTAAACCTACGGTTGAGCATTACGAAAATAGCGCTAAACTTAAAAAAGAAGTCATTCAAGTCGGTGAATTATTTTCACAGGTGAGCGGTAAAATATCTGTAATTTTTAGAGACATGATGCAAAATGGTTACGTAAATATTACTGGAATCAGAGCCGCCTCTTCAGAAATGGTTAAAAGTATCGTCAGAAATCCTGATGCTCTAGCATGGTTATGCCGTGTCAATACTGAAAACAAGGCATTACATGAACAGGCTGTTAGAAGCGCTATTTGGGGAATTATTTTTGGTCGCCATCTAGGTTTATCTAAACATGATTTAAGAGATATAGGTACTGCACTCTTACTTGCTCCAATCGGCAAGTGCAAACTTCCAAGAGAATTACTTTTTGGTGAATTAACCACTGAAGAAACAGCTATGTACCAAGAGCACGTCGCTTTAACACTAGAAGAAACTGAAAAAATATTTTCCACTAGTCACCAAGTTAACTACATACTTTCTAGCTATTGTGAAAGAAATAATGGTAAAGGTTACCCAAGAAACCTAATAGGAAATAGAATTCCATTTTTGGCTAGAGTTTGTGGTTTAGTTCAATACTATGAAGAGCTAATCAACCCTTTACCTGGTAAAGAAGCGTTAACGCCAGTTGAGGCTATTTCTAATTTATATAACGAACGCGGAAATAGCTTTCAAACAGAATTAGTAGAATCATTTATACAAGCTATTGGAATTTATCCAACAGGTAGCTTAGTGAAATTAACGAATAATGCGATTGGAATTGTTATGGAACAACCCTCTAATGCTCGTTTAAGACCTAAAGTGGTTATTGTTAAAGACAGCATGAATACAACTCTCACCAAACCAAAGGTAATCAACTTAATTGATAATCCAACCGATCGATTTGGAATGCCTTTACAAATCGAAAAAAGTTTGAGAAGTTCGAGTGTTGATATTGATGCTAGAGAGCTACACGAAAGATTATTTTCTAAAAATAAATGGTTATCTTTCCTAAAAGCGTCATAAAAATCATCTCTTAAAATTTAATAAACAAAGCCTTTACCTTTTTAACACTTAGATTTTAGTTTATTCATTTTTTACATTGTCTATAAAGTCATTCATTTGCTTTGATAAAATATCAAGAGGGATCGAGCCATTCGCCAATATCGCATCGTGAAAATGACGAATATCGAACTTCACACCCAATTCTAATTCGGCTTTCTTACGTAGTTCCAATATTTTAAGTTCACCTATTTTATAGCTCAAAGCTTGTCCAGGCCAGCTAATATAACGATCAACTTCAGTGGTGATATTATGGATCGATAATGCAGAGTTTTCTGACAACAGTTTGATCGCCTGCTCTCTTGACCAACCCATCGCGTGAATGCCCGTGTCTATGACTAATCTAGCGGCACGCCACATTTCATAGCTTAATCGACCAAAATCACTATAAGGATCTTTATAAAAGCCCGCCTCAAGTCCTAATTTTTCACAATAAAGCGCCCAACCCTCACCAAACGCAGAAATATAAGAATATCGTCTGAAATTTGGTAAATTACTTAGTTCTTGGTTAAGAGCCCCTTGCAAATGGTGTCCTGGAACCGCTTCATGTAAGGTTAAACTTTCTAAAACATAGAGTGGTCTTTTATCCAAAGCATAAGTATTCACCCAATAAGTACCCGGTCTATCGCTATCTAATGGAGCAGATATATAACGCCCAGTTGTATACTTAGGTGCAATTGCCTCAGGAACAGGCTCAACCGTATAAGGCTGCCTCGGCAATTTGGTGAAAAATTTAGGCAATTGACCATCCATTTTTTTTGCGATATAAGATGCCTCCTTCAATAATTCTTCTGGCGTTTTAGCATAAAATTGCGACGATTCTCTTAAAAATTTTAAAAAAGTTTTAAAATCACCCCTAAATTTTACCTGTTTAATGATTTCATCCATTTCCCCTCTTATCCTTTCGACTTCCTTTATACCAAGCGTATGAATCTGCTTCGCTGTCATATTGGTAGTGGTATAATGAGCAATTTTCGATTGATAGTATTTGGCTCCATTGGGAAAGTCATAAGCACCTAATAATTTTTTTGTGTTTGGTATATATTGTTGTTCAAAATATTCAGCTAAGGATTGGTAAGCAGGGAGTAACGTTTTACCGATAACTTTTTTAGCTCGTTTTTTGAGCTTTGTAGTGTCTCTATCAGAAAATTGCTTCGGCAACTTATTAAATGGCTGCCAAAACTCTGATTCTTCAATTTTTTTGTTGCCAGTTTGGTGAATAACCTCAGCAAAACCTTTCATGACAACCTCTGGCATTGAATATCCCCTTTTAAGCCCAGCATTCATATTAATGATATTTTGATTAAAAAATTGAGGGATATTTTCGAGTCTATCAAGATAGTGGTAGTAACTATTGAGATCAGTGAATTTAGTTTGCTTAGGTAACCAAGACATACTGGTATGAAAACCAGAGTCGGCCAAAAAAGGTATTTCATAGGTCTTAAATTCAATTTGGCTAATATTATAACGGATCTGCTTTTCAAAAATGTCATAGTTAATTTTATTTTCAGCTGTCAGTTTTTTATAGGGGATTGATTTTAATGTAGTTAAAAAGACTTGATTATTTTTTAACCTTACTAAATAAGCTTTTTTGGATACGTCGATTAACGCTGAAGGTTTGCTCATGTCACCATAAGAGTTAGCCAAAACAGGATTGTCGTTTAATCGGTTTTGCCACTCTTTTTTAAACAATTCCGTTAGCTTTTCATCATAATCAAGTGTTTCACTCGCTTGACTCATTGAGAAGACGATTACAAAACAAAAGATACAAAAACTTAATAATAGTTTTAGCGAACTAAACTGTTTTTTTTGATTATTAATGGTCAAATTCATTCTTAACCCTGATAGTTTCATTCTTACTTAATAGTTACATAGATTAAAATTGCTTTCCACCCTGACCGTGTTTATACTTTCCTTTTATTTCGAATAATAGTATCCCTATAAAGACATCTTTTACAAGGATTTGATGGAGTATCCTAGATGACACAAGAGCATCAATCTACAGATGTTTATCATTTATCTAATTTACCAAAAAATCAACTTTGGTTTTGGATAGGACAAAACCTAGAACCCGATACTCCTTTTTTCAATATGCCAATGGCTTTGACGATTCAAGGAGAAGTTGATCCCGTACGATTTGCTCACGCATTCCAACAAGTTGTTAATAAAGCTGACGCATTAAGAACTATTATAAAACTCAATAATGGCGTTCCCCAACGAGTCGTTTTGGATAAACTAGACTATCAGGTCAAATTTTTGGACTTTAGTAATAATCCCGATCCCCAAAAGACATTTGATGAATGGGCGACACTGCGTTGTAAAGAAATATTTAATTTAGAAAAAAAACTCTTTGACTCTGTTTTAGTAAAACTAAGTGATAATCAAGTCATGTGGTATTGGTGTCAGCATCACCTTATTTGTGATGGCTGGTCTACCGCTTTAGTTTATCGGTATGTATCTGAATTTTATGAAAAGAGTTTTAATGAAAATATAGAAGAATTACCAAACTTTCCATCTTTTGAAGGATATGCGGATAGAGAGCAAGAATATAGAGAATCCAAACCTCATCAACATTCTAAGGAATACTGGGAAAAGGTACTTTCTGAGCCATTAGATACCCTTAATTTTTATGGACGCACTGCTCGTGATCATGGCGTCAATAAAGCCATTAGAATGACTCGAGATTTAGGCGTCGATAGAACTAATGCGATTAAAGCGCTTTGTAAGCAAAAACCTTTTAAATCCTTGTCCCCTCATCTATCGATTTTTCAATTAATTTCAACTTGTTTACTTGCTTATCTCTATAGAATAACCGGCAATGAAGACTTAGCGCTTGGTACGTTATATCATAATAGAGCCACGCCTGATGACAAAAATACCGTTGGCTTTTTTATGGAAACTGCACCATTAAGAGTCAATGCGACCGCAAAAGACACCTTCGAATCACTCTATAAGAAAACAAAACGTACTAGTATGGAAGTGATGCGTCACTATCGCTACGCACCAGGTAATCCTATGAATAATAGGGCCTATGATGTCGCTATCAATTATAACAATGCTTCATATCCAGCTTTTGCAGGCATGCCTATGTCATTGCATTGGCTACATACTGGAGCATGGTATTCACATGAACCATTAGCGATTCAAATCCATGATTTTGATGCTACAGGTACTTTTACAATTGCGTTTGATTTTAATGTGGGCGTATTTGATGAAGAAACTAGAGAAAGAGCGATTGAGCATTTCTTTAAATGTATTGATGCCATTATTGAAGATCCGGCAGGATCAATTACTAACTTTAATATTTTAACCGACAAAGAAAACGAGTTACTCAATGGCACATATAGGGCTCAGCAAGGGTTTGAGTTACCCAATGTATGCTTACATCAATTATTTGAAAAACAAGCAGTATTAACACCTGATAATATCGCCGTTTACAACCAAGATGTGAGTTACAGTTACAAAGAGTTATTGAGCCGAATCAAAAAACTTTCAGCCTATTTAAAGCTGAAAGGCGTTCAAATAGATGCTCCTGTTGGATTATCTATGAGTAAACATCCAGATATGATTGTTGCGATGTTAGCCATACTAAAAGCCGGTGGTGGTTACGTTCCGCTTGACCCAGCTTATCCAAACGATCGACTAGATTACATGATCAAAGATTCTGGAATTCAATTTTTATTAACACAACAGAAAATATTAGAAGATTTACCAGAGAATCAATGCTCTATCATTTTACTAGATTCTGATTGGAGTGAAATTAACGAAACCTATTTAAACTCAAGTCAATTATCAGAACATCCTGAACCAAGTCAGACCAAATTAAACCCTAGCAACCTTGCTTATGTCATCTACACTTCAGGCTCAACTGGAGATGCCAAAGGTGTAATGATTGAGCATAAATCAATCGTTAATTATACCATCGCAGCAAAAGATGCCTTTGGTTTTTGTGAACAAGACAAAGTGCTACAATTTGCATCTATTAGTTTCGATACGGCTGGAGAGGAGATTTACCCCACATTGATAAGCGGAGGTACTCTTTGCCTCGCTGACAATTCCATGGTTGGAAGTGCTAAAGAATTTTTGAAAGCTTGTGAACGAGAAAAAATCACTTTCTTAGATTTACCCACTGCATTTTGGCATCAAATTACTGCTTCAATTATTGAAGATAACCTAACATTACCCGCCTCTATTCGTAATGTCATTATTGGTGGTGAAAGAGCGCAACCTCAAGCAGTTGCTAACTGGATTGAAAGCGTTAAGTCCACTAATACAGAAGATTTAGAGAAGTCTAACGCCAAACTAATAAACACCTATGGTCCAACCGAATGTACGATCGTTAGTAGTTATTGTGATTTAAATACAGACAATACTAATAGAGATCAAGAAGCGCCGATTGGTTTACCTGTCAAAAACCTATATGCCTATGTGTTAGATAAAAATATGCAACCCGTTGCTTTAGGAGTTACCGGAGAACTTCATATGGGCGGAGTGGGATTAGCTAGAGGTTATCTCGGAAAGCCAGAAATGACCAAAGAGAAATTCATTCCTGATCCTTTCGCCACAGCTAATGAAGACAATGTGCCTCTTAGTAAACTATATAAAACCGGTGATTTGGTTCGGTTTAGAGAAGATGGATTATTAGAGTATCGAGACAGAGCTGACGATCAAGTAAAAATTCGTGGTTTTCGGATTGAAGTCGGTGAAGTTGAAAGTGCATTGCTGAAGATTGAAGAAATTGAACAAGGTATAATCAATGTCTATGAAGATCAAAACAAAAATAAACAGCTAATCGCTTATTATGTTCCGTTTGCCGACACTAATTTAAATTCCGCAGTAATTCGTTCTTCACTTAAACAATCTTTACCTGATTATATGCTACCGCAGCATTATATCGAGTTAGATGAAATCCCAATGACAGCCAATGGTAAAGTCAATCGTAAAGCCTTGCCTGAGCCTAATATGGAAGACAACCAAAATGAACGTGATATTATTCCACTTGAAAGTGATGCACAAATTAAAATTGCTAAAATATGGTTAACGTTACCAAATATAAACCAAGTAGGTTTGTATGATAACTTCTTTGATATTGGTGGTGATTCCTTATTGATGATGCAAGTTATTTCAGGTTTAGAACGAGAAATTCAATTTAAGTCCACACCAAGAATGTTAGTTTCTTTAAACTTAGCACAACTTGCCAAGGAATTGGAAGTTCAACATCCTGAATTAAAGTACGAAGAAAGCAAACCATTTGATAAAAAGCAAGTAACGCTAACAGATAAAGAAAATTCAATTCCTTTTTTCATCAAATCTCTAAATAAAAATTTATTTGCTTATTATCATGCTTCAACAAATCACACTTCGACAAAAGAACGAGCCATTCTTCTATGTTATCCGACAGGTCAAGAGTACTTACGAATTTTTAGGTGTTTTAAATTATTGACTAAACGATTAACTGATTTAGGATTTCACGTTTTACGCTTTGATTATTTTGGTACTGGAGATTCTGATGGCGATGCGAAAGACTGTAATCTAAGTTTTTGGATTCAAAATATTAGCGATGCCATTGAACAATTAAAAGACAAATCAGGACTCAATAAGATTTCTATTTTAGGTTTACGGTTAGGTGCTAACCTGGCCACACAAGCATCTGCAAATAGAAAAGATATCGATACCATCATTAACTGGGATCCCATTTTTGATGGTAAATCAAACCTTTTAAATCTAAAAAATATGCACTCTGAAATGTTAATGGATAAAGATAGATTTTATATTAAACGAGATTCAAGTGAGTGTGATAAAAGTGAGTTAATTGGTTTTAATTATTCTGAACAACTACTTGCAGATATTCATAATATAAAAACAAGTGATTGGTCAAGAAAAACACCAAATAAACAGCACTTTATATTTTCAAATAATGAACAACATTATAATGATGGAGCAGATAAATATTCTGAAGATACCTTTAACACCTTTGATACGTCTATATCTTGGACAGATACCGATCAAATTGAGACATCTATCGCACCACAAACAATTATTTCCCATATTTGTAAAGAGCTTTTAAAATGAACGAAAAAATAATTCAATTTGGTGATAGTCAAAATCTAATTGGGATCTTATCTTTACCTGAATTGATTCAACAAGATAAACCTATTTTTATTTTTGTGAATTCTGGCTTGTTACATCGTGTGGGACCTTTTCGAATTTATGTAGCAACGGCTCGTGAACTCGCCAATCAGAAATTTGCATCATTGAGAATGGACTTATCAGGTAAAGGGGATAGTTTAGCCAAACAAAATAGTTTAAGTCTAAAAGAAAACACTAATCAAGATATTATAGATGCGATGGATTATTTGCAAGAAAGTACAGGTGTCTCGCAATTTGTAGTTTGTGGCATTTGTACCGGCGCCGATAATGCTTATGAAATAGCCTTTAATGATGAACGTGTTAAAGGTGTTATCCCAATCGATGGCTATGCTTATCCCACAACAAAATTTCACCTTAAAAAATTCTGTTTACGCTTAACCAATTTTAGTAGTTGGAAAAATTTGACAGCCAATTTATTACCTTTTATTTTCTTAATGCCATTTCTCTTTAGAACTAATAAAAGAAATGTCAAAATATCTCGACTTAAAAAATTAGATGTGACTATGAATTATAAAATGATTTTTCTAGAAAAATCTGTATTTGAAAACCATCTATCACAAGCGCTCAATAAAGGCTCTAGATTCTTAATCATTTTCACTGGTGGATGGTATATGTTTTATAACTACAAACGTCAATTTGAAAAAGCACTTGGAGATATCTTTTCAGAAGATAAAATTACAGTAGAACACAATCAAAAAAGCGATCATACTTTTACTCTTCAAAAAGACAAAGAATGGTTAATTTCTACCATTGTGACTTGGGCAAAAAATAATTTTTAGTGGATTCCCGTTTGTAATAACTTAACAAAATTACACGGTTTAAATTGACCATCCAATTGCTCTTTTATTATTTTTATCCAAGCTGTTTTACAAGCACCTGTTGAGCCAGGTAAAGAAAAGATAACCGTATTATTGGCAAGTCCACCAAGCGCCCGACTCTGAATAGTCGAACTACCTATTTCAGAAAATGAAATCGAACGAAATAACTCACCAAAACCTTCCATCTGCTTATCAAACAATGGTGTTATGGCTTCAGGCGTAGAGTCCCTTCCATAGAACCCCGTTCCGCCTGTAATAATCACCGCTTGTACCGAATCACTAGCAATCCATTGAGATAAACAAGCTCTTATCCGATAAATGTCATCAATAACTATTTCGTGCTTAGCTAATTCGTGTCCAGCACTTTCTATTTGTTCAACTAGATAAGCACCTGATTTATCGGTTTCAAAATTACGTGTATCGGAAACTGTCAAAATGGCAATTTTTAACGCCTTAATTGATTCATTTAAAGTGGGCATCATTTATCTGGCTCTTTTTGAATTTCAAGTGGTTAAATTCGTTAACTCTGTAAATCAGCTATCTATATTGGATAGTGTATTGTTAATTCACCATGAAGTAAAAACTATTCTTTTACCTGATGCTAATATAGAGCAATTGAATGACACAAATCAATTTACGCTAACTTATTTTACCTTCGATAAAATCCGGTCAAGATTATTTGCAAATGATTGGCGGTCAGCTTGATTTAGTGGAGATGGTCCTCCCGTGTGTTCACCACTAGCACGCATAGTATCCAAAAAATCTCTAATATTTAGCCGTGAACGAATATTGTCAGACGTATGTAACTCACCTCTTGGACTCAATACTACAGCGCCTTTTTCTATGACTTCAGCAGCTAATGGAATATCACTGGTAATCACTAGATCGTCTTTTTTCACTAATCTTACTATCTCATCATCAGCCACATCAAAACCAGACGATACTTGCATCATCGAAATATAGGGGGAATTTGGTTTTGAAATAGATTGATTCGCAACAAGTGTTAATTGCATTTTAGTGCGAACTGCCGCTTTAAAAAGTATCTCTTTTATAACGACCGGACAAGCATCTGCATCGACCCATATTTTCATTATTAATTATTGACCTAATTATTCAAAGCAAATATTTCAACTTGCCTCCAAACTCGAATCAAATTGCCCGATAGAATTTTTTCAATATCTTGTTCGCTATATCCTCGGTCAAGTAGACCTTGAATTAAATTAGGGTAACTACTCACATCTTTTAGACCTATTGGTAAACTATCTCCGACGCCATCATAATCTGAGCCGACACCTACATGATCGATACTAGTTAATTTCACAACATGATCAAAGTGGTCTAAAACATCGCTGGTTGTAGCATATTCAAACGGCATTTTCGCTCGGTAGTTTTTTGTGAATTCTTTCACTTCATCACTGGATTGCTCAACACTATTTATTTTCATATAAGCTGAACGAGCCGTTTTAAATATATTATTATTTTCAATCGATTTTTGAGAAATAAAAGTAGAGCCAAAATTGATTTGAATAATGCCACCATTTTTTGCCAGCAACTTAATCATTTCATCACTCATATTTCTTTCAAATCCGGGTGTGAAATGTCGAGCAGAAGAATGCGAAGCAATCACCGGCACTTTACTAATTCTCATAACCTGATAAAAAGCATCATCAGAAATATGAGAAACATCGACCATAATTCCAATATTATTCATTTCCGTTACTAAGTTCTTACCAAAATCAGTTAAACCTTTTGCTGGCCTATTCTCATCATAAGATGAATCAGAAATGTGATTCGCTTTAGAATGAGTTAGAGTAATATAACGAATGCCACGATTATAAAAATGAGTTAGGTTTTCTAGTTTTCCTTCAATTGGTGAACCATTTTCCATACCCATAGGTAATGAAATCAAACCATTAGCAAAATTCTTTTCCATTTGTTCTGTCGTATGCGCCAACGCATATTTTTTTGGCGATTTATTGACAATCACTTCAACCATATCAATTAATTTATCAGCAAGCTCTTTGCTACCACCTGTTTTTTCTAACTCTGCTGGAATGTAAATGGACATAAACGGCGCGTCTAAACCACCAGTAACGGCTCGTGGATAATCAAAGTCGCCACTTTCAGTTGCAACACTCACATCTTCATATTGATGCTCTAATCTATAAGGAACATCTATATGGGTATCTGTAATCAAATATTTCTTTGATAATTCAATAGCTTTACTACTTGCTAAATTTTTATTTGAAGCTTCTTTGACTGTCTTTTCATTTTTCAGCTCAGAGGCTTTCTCCATTTTTTTCTCAATAGTGCTAGCGTCATCTTTACTTACTTCTTTTTGGCAAGCAGATAATACAAAAATAACCAATACAGAAATAGCACTTCTTTTAATGTTATTAAGATTAATATTTAAGCGAGTTAAGTTTTTTTTCATTAGATGTTCTCCTTTACATTTTTTATTTAATTTAGATTTCTATAAAAACATAGATATCAGAATATTAATATTGTTTTCTTGTTAATTTTTTTGCTCGCGCTTTATTTCTACGCGACTTTTCTTGTAGCTCTTTGGTGACTTTTACTTTCTTATCTTTAAACGGGTTAATACTTTCTTTTAGTTCAAATTTTATTGGTGTACCTACAATTTTTAAAGCTTCTCTAAAAGCTTTTTCTAAATAACGAACATACGATTTTGGTAGAGATTTAGTTTGGTTGCCATGTATAACAATTCTTGGAGGATTATGCCCACCAGGATGCGCATAACGAAGTTTTGCTTTAAAGCGTCCTTTTGCAGGAGGCTGATGTTTAGATACAACTAGTTCCAAAATACGAGTTAGTTTAGATGCCGACATTTTAACTTTAGCACCAGCATAAGCTTCATCGACAGCGTCCCATAAATGTCCAACATTAGTTCCATGAAGTGCCGATATAAATTTCATTCTTGCAAATTCTGCAAAATATAATTTTCGTGTGATTGATTCTTTAACATCAAGCCGTTTGTCTTCTGGCATATTATCCCATTTATTTACCGCTAGAACTAATGAGCGACCGGCATCAATTGCAAATCCAAGTAAGCTCAAATCTTGATCCGTGATCCCTTCACGCGCATCAAATATCATGATCACAACATTAGCATCATTGATGGCTTGAAGTGTTTTTAATACCGAAAATTTTTCAACCGTTTCTTTTACTTTTCCTCGACGTCTAACTCCCGCTGTATCTATCAAAGTATATTGTTTTTCACGGCGCTCCATTTCAATATAGATCGAATCTCTAGTGGTGCCAGGAAGATCATAAACAACCACTCTGTCTTCACCTAACATTCGATTGACTAGCGTTGACTTTCCTACATTAGGTCTACCAATAATAGCAAGTTTAAGCCCTTTTTTATCTTGCTCACTATCATCAAAACTTTCATCACTTGTTTGGCTAATTTTATCTTCAACCGCAGGAAATATAACTGATTCAATTAATTTAGAAACACCTCGCCCATGAGACGCCGCCACGGCAGAAACTGAATCAAAACCTAATGAATAAAATTCTGTTAAAACTATATTTTCATCTAGACCATCTACTTTATTAACAACAAGATGAATCTCTCGATTTTCTGAACGCAACTGTTGAGCAAAAGATTCATCAACAGTCGTTAATCCTTCCCTAGCATTAACAATAAATAATGTAATATCCGCTTCTCGAACAGCTTGCATAGATTGATCCGCCATAAGACCATCCACACCGACTTCGCCACCAGTAATTCCGCCAGTATCAATAATAATGAAAGGTTGTTCATTTAAAGTTGCATGACCATATTGACGATCACGCGTTAGACCAGGAAGATCCGCTACAAGCGCGTCTCGTGTTCGTGTAAAACGATTAAATAGAGTAGATTTGCCAACATTAGGTCTGCCGACAAGAGCGATAACAGGTAACATAACTTATAAATGTGCTCTTTTGATTCTTTATTATTTACTTTGTGTTACAGCAGATAGAGTGCCATCACGCGATAATAAAATAATTTTATCTTCGATCACTAATGGTGTTGCTGCTATTCCTGAAGAATCAATTTCTTCACGACTAACAATCTTTCCATCACTCGAATTTATCCAGTGTAAATAACCTTCAAAATCACTAACTATCGCCCATTTCTTGTAAACGGCAGGCGCTGTTAATTGGCGTCTGTACAGATCTTTTTGTGTCCATAAAATCACACCATTGGTTCGGTTCAACGCACTAAAGTGACTGTTTTCATGAGTCGCAAATAATAGTAAATCTCCAACAGCCATATCTTGAAAAGTTGAAAGTTCTCTTTGCCAATTAACTTCGCCACTTCTCATTTCAAGGCTAGCTAAATTACCATTGAATGACCCAATAAATATTGATGACCCAACGAGTAATGGCTGTATATCAACATCAACTAAACGCTGAATTTCTGAACTTCCAATAGGTGTAGCAATTTTCTTTTCCCATGCCAGTTGCCCATTTGCTAAAATAAACACTGATAACTTTCCGTTCGCAAAGCCTGCAATAACAGCACCTCCAGCGATAATTGGTGCTGAATTACCACGAAGAGTTAACGCCGGTAAAGTTTCATCATAAAACCATTTTTGCGTTCCATCATTTGCATCAAAAGCATATATTTTGCCATCAACCGTTCTTACCACTACATAACCATCACCAATAGCTGGACTAGAGATAATCTCACTGGATACTTGCGCTCGCCATTTTTCATTTCCGGTTTCCGCATCAAGCACTAAAACTTCGCCTTGATTGGTTCCTAATGCAACTAGATTACTACCAACGGCAGGTCCACCGGAAATAGCTAATTCAAAATCTTTTTGCCAAATATACTTACCATTACTTGGTTCAATAGCACTCACTTTTCCAGAATGATCAGCAACATATAGTTTCTTGTATGCATAAACAGGATTTAAATGTAATGCCCTATCACCAATTCCATCACCAATACTGGTCGACCAAAGCGTTTTGGTCTCAAACTCATTTTCTATATCAAGTAGAGGGTTTGGCTCATAAATATCTATTTCATCATCACAACCGACAAGGAAAACTAAAGTAAGGAGTAAAAATGACAACAACTTCATTATTCAGTTTCTCCTTTAGTTTTTTCTGGATCATTTTCTTCTGAACCCTCTCCTTCCAAACGACTTCCTTCCGAATTATTTTTATCTAAAACCGTTTCATCGCTATCGGCAGAGATTTCAGATGTAGGATCTGTATTATCAACAGCTTCATCTAAATCAAAGGTTGGCGCTTGTAACGAAGCAATTTTCATTTTTAAAGTTGGGTGATTAGCTGTTAATTTACCAGCATTGTTTGCTGCTTGATAAGCCTCTAAAGCTTCAGTTTCTTTACCTAATGATAAAAGTGCATCGCCTTTAACCATGTTCGCCATTTCAGCAAAACCAGATTTTTTTGCAAAATCAAGGTAACTCATTGCTTTTTCTGCTTTATTTTGTGCTATTAAAACTCTCGCCATTCTAATCTTAGCGATTGATGATAAATTACTGCTAGCGTGATTATCTAAAACCCATTCTAATTCTATTACAGCTTTATCAAGTTGGTTATCTTTTACTGCCTGTTTAGCTAATTGAAAAGCCGACAATATTGCATAACTTGAATCAGGGAATCCATCTTTTACACTTTGACTCGAACGACTCACTTCTTCATTTTTCTCAGTATCTAAAGCTTTAGTCACTATTAAAAATGAATCGGATGCTTTAGTTTGTGTAATGATTTGCTCTTCATTCCAGTACTTCCAACCAGCAAAACCGGATAAACCTAAAACAGCGCCAACAATCAGAGGTGTACCGTTATCTTTCCACCACTCTTTGAGTTGTTCGACTTGTTGCTCTTCTGTTTGATATGACACTTTTTAAAACTCCTAATAATAGATATTGTTTCACCACGGAGACACAGAGGTCACGGAGATCGTTATATATTTGTTATATTTACTTGGGCTCACTAGGCTTCAATCAAATCCAATATTATTGACTTGAGTTCAACTAATGATACAGATATTTGTTCTTTTTTTTCTCTTAAATATTTTATTGCAATTTGACTTTTATCTAATTCATCTTCACCTAAAATCAGTGCCACTCGAGCACCTGACTTATCAGCTTTCTTTAATTGTTTTTTAAAGTTGCCGCCGCCGCAATTTAATTGCAGCTTTAAATTTGGATATTCATTTCTTAATTCTTCAGCTAAAACTAACCCTGCATTTTCTGCCGATCCACCTAAAGTGCACAAATAGACATCTATTTTAGTATAAAGTTTATCTTCTAATTCACTTTGCTGACTCAATAACAAAATTATACGTTCTAATCCCATTGCAAAACCAAAACCTGGAGTAGGTTGACCTCCTAATTGCTCAACTAAGCCATCATACCGACCGCCTGCACAAATAGTCCCTTGAGATCCTAATTCAGTCGTTACCCATTCAAAAACCGTGCGGTTGTAATAATCCAATCCTCTTACTAATTTTGGATTAATGACATATTCTATGTTTAGCATTTTCAATTTATTACAAAGGCTTTCAAAATGGCTTTGAGATTCTTTATCCAAATGTTCCAATAATTTAGGTGCGCTATCAATCACCTCTTTCATTGCTGAGTTTTTACTATCGAGTATTCGTAACGGATTACTAGTCAGTCTACGCTTACTATCTTCATCTAATTCATTCAAATGCTGATTAAAATACTCTACTAATTTTACTTTATAAGCTTCACGAGCAATATTACTACCTAACGAGTTAATTTGTAATTCTACATTGCTTAAACCAATTTTTTTCCAAAGCCTTGCACTAAGTGCAATAACTTCTGTATCAATATCAGCACCTTCAAGACCAAAAGTTTCAACGCCAAATTGATAAAATTGTCGATAACGACCTTTTTGAGGTCTTTCACGTCGAAACATTGGCCCCATATACCACAAACGCTGTTGTTGGTTATAAAGCAGTCCATTTTGTATTCCAGCTCGCACACAGGATGCGGTTCCTTCAGGACGTAATGTTAGACTCTCATTGCCTTTATCAACAAAGGTATACATTTCTTTTTCGACAATATCAGTCACTTCACCAATAGAGCGGCAAAAAAGTTCTGTTTTTTCAACCATTGGCATTCTGATTTCTGAGTAGCCATAGCTTTCTGTCACATCTCGTAAACAGCTCTCTAGATACTGCCATACGGGCGTTTCAGAAGGAAGGCAATCATTCATGCCTTTAACAGATTGAAAATGTTTACTCAAATTAGAACCTTAAAGAACCAAAAGAAGTGGTTAAAATGACATATTAAAAATCGAACGCGCAATTATAACGGAAAGTAAATACCCGTGCTAGGTTAAATTTGCTACTCTATAGCGCTATTTCAGGGAGTAACTAGGAATTTATAAAATGTCAGATCCAATTCAACATTTAACTAATTCGATAATCATGGTTCGACCGGTTGATTTTGGCTATAACGCACAAACTGGTCAAGATAACGAGTTTCAACATAAACCTAAGAATATCGACCAAACTCAAATTCAAAAACAAGCATTGTTAGAGTTTGATTTATGCGTTGAAACCTTAAATCGAGCTAATCTAGAAACACTCATTCTAGAAAAGAACCATACTCAAAAGCTGCTACCAGACGCGGTATTCCCTAACAATTGGTTTTCAACAAGACACAATGGAAAATTAATCATCTATCCCATGAAAACAGCAAACCGGCAAGATGAGGTGCAAATAGATCCATTGAAAGAGTTGCTACAAAATTATCAATACAAAGTTAAGTCTGTTTTAGATTACAGAGACATTTTAGAACAAAGCGAAATATTAGAAGGTACAGGTTCATTAATTTTTCATCATCCTAGCCAATACTTATTTGCGGCTATTTCCGAAAGATGTCACCGATCCTCGATAGAAAAATTTGCAGAAGCATTTAATTACCAATTAACTCATTTCAATACACTAAGCTCCAATGGAAGCCCGATTTATCATACCAATGTTTTGATGACCTGCGGAGAAGATTTTTCAATTTTAACTAAGAATATCATAGAGAAAAATGATGTTAATAGAGTTATGCAATCGATAGAAAATTGCGTTTCAGACATCATAATAATTAATGAATCTCAAATGGCTGAAAGTTTTTGTGGCAATATTTTACAACTGAAAGATAGAGATAGTGAGCCTGTTATTGCACTTTCAGCTAGAGCCTATAAAGGATTTAAACCTCAACAGATAAAGCTGTTGGAAAAACACGGAAGTTTAGTCGTTTGTGATATAAGTACCATTGAATATGTTGGTGGAGGTAGCCTTAGATGTATGTTAGCTGAGAACTTCATAGCTAAAAAATAACCTAACGGTTATTGAAGAAATACAAAGCAAAAGCTTCATTAGGGGGCTATATTAATATAAATAGCTAATACAAACACTAAAACAAATAAGTGCAAAAACACCCAATACTAAATGGCTACAAAATAAACCATGAAATTGGTGTCGGCGGTATGGCTCGTGTCTTTGATGCGACCCAAATATCTCTTAATCGCCCTGTGGCTATCAAATTTCTCAGTTCTGAACTCTACGCCCATTCCGAAGCTCGAGAGTTATTTGAAAAAGAGTCACTTATAATTGCTCAACTCAACCACCCCAATATCGTCCATGTGATTGACAAAGGAGTCTCTGAGGAATCAATTCCCTATTTTGTGATGGAGAAAATTGAAGGGATTGATTTAGATGAATTAATTAGTGGTGCACAAGTTCCTTTTGAAAAGAAAATGGATATTGCCATTCAATCTTGCAAAGGTCTCGATTATGCTCACAAAACAGGCATCATTCATCGGGATATCAAGCCTGCAAATATCATCATTAGCCAACATGGTGTCGCTAAAGTACTCGATTTTGGAATTGCTTTAGCTGAAGAAAAAGACGATTCTAAATTGAAAGATTTGTCTTCATCTAATGAGCAAACTTCCATCATTGGATCTCAAGGATTTATTGCGCCGGAGCAACTTAATGATTATGCGCAAGCAACCATTATTAGTGATATTTATTCATTTGGTGTTCTTTTACAAAAATTATTTTGTAGCACTCCAAACTCAGCAGACAAACAAAATGATAAAGCCGAAACATTTTCCCAACAGTTCAAAAAACTTCCTACAGAATTGCAAACACTCATTAGCGAATGCGTTAATCCTGAACCTACCAAAAGATATCAATCGCTAACAGATGTGCGTAATAAACTGCTAGAAATATCACAAGGTAGCCATATTACAAAAAGCAAACTAGAACAGGCCAGTGAGGATACAAAAGATTTAAGTAATCAGTTTAAGCTACTAGATATTCTGGCAAACAAACAACACAAACGAGTTTACTTATTTCAAAAGAAAAGTAATTCGCAGTTACTGCTGATCAAAAAAAGAAGAATTCAAGATATTAATATAAAAGTAACAAAACTAATTAATAGTTTAAAGCATCCAAACATTGCGAGAATATATGCCACGGCCACTAGTGGAGAACATAATATCGTGGTCAGTGAATATCTTTCTGGTGGCTCTTTGACTAGTAGACTTATCTCTCCAATGCCTTTAGAACTAGTATTAAACTTAAGTACACAAATTTGCTCTGCACTAACCTTTGCTCATAATAATAAATTTTTACATACTCGACTCACACCGAGTAACGTATTATTTGTAAATAATACGAACATTAAACTAACTGATTTTTCACTTAACAATGAAAGTAAATCGAAAAATAGTGAACTCGGTGATTATTTGCCTCCAGGCAAACAGGCGATCTCGGAGAGGTATGATTTATATTCATTGGGAGCTATCATTTACCACATGCTTTACGGTGCGCCAATAAATTCTAAAAAATTAGAACGCAAAGAAAAAACACCCTTTCGTTTAGAAAGATTGATCGATAGTTTAATTGCAATCGATCCGATTAACAGACCAAAAAATTCTCAAGAAGTATTAAATATTCTTAAAAAAATTAATGAGGTTGATAAAAAATACAGACAGGCTAGTCGTTTGAGTACAGAAGAATTAGATATAGATGATGAGCAAGATAACCGTGAGGTAACGAAAAATAATAAGGCTAAACCAAAACAGTTAAACACAAACCAAATAGTTCAACAAAAATGGCTCATTACTGCTTTAGCAATATCATTTAGCATCATTATTTTATTAACCATTAAGATCTTTGTATAGTTAGCACAAGATAATTAATTTATTGAGTTAACCAAACAGTTGTTGCAACAATAGCGATTATAGCTATAGTTGAAAAAATAACTCTAAAATTATTTTTTGTCGGTCTAAAGTAATTTTTTGGCTGAGTTCCAGAAGATTGAAATTTGAATAGAATTCCACCGACAGTAACCTCATCTTCATCAGATAAAACAGCTCGGATCTGCATTCGACCGTTGATCATTAAACCGTCAGAAGCACCGTTATTAACAATTTCCCACTCCGTATCCGTTTGATTAAGATAAACATGCCGTGCAGAAACGCTTTGTTCACTAGTTGATAAATGATGCCCCAGTAATTTACTTAAATGATTTTTTGCATTGATTATTTCGTGGACTTTACCTTTTGAGTTCTCATCAATATCATGCAAGTAGACTGTCTGTGAAGCTAGTCGAATGGTTGCTTGGGTACTAGTGATCGATTTTTTTATTTTATTGATTATTTCTTTCTTTTCTCTAATGATCGTTTTTGGCCTCGCTTGTTTTTGTGTTTCAGGACCAATAACAGAAAATGAAAACTCATCTAGTCTCAACTCATCATTATTTCTTAATTCACTTTTTTTAACTCGCTCATCATTCACAAAAGTACCATTTGAAGATTTAAGATCCTCAACAAATAACCCCTCTTTTTTAACACTTAATTTTGCATGGATTCTTGAAATATAATCAAATGGAATGAGGATACTTGCTTCGTCATCACGGCCAATGGTATTTCCGTCATTGATTTGATAGAAACGTCCCATCAATGGTTTGGTATTGGCTTTTAACATCCACCCCGAAATAGCGGAGCGAATAACTGTTTTGCTAGATTCCGCAGATTGTGGTGGAGGGCTTCTTTCTTTCAGAGGATCAATAAGCTCTATTTCATCAATACCTACTCGAATGACATCCCAAGCATCCACCACCTGGCTTTTCAAAACAGGTAAACCATTTACAAATATAGTTGGTGTGCTACTGACAACATTTAATGTTATTTGTGAATGTTCAATGATTAACTGGCAATCAATTCCTTTTGCATTAGGATCTTCAATCAAAATATCACATGGCATTTCGCTTGATATTTTAAGCGTCGACTCAACCAACCACATAGCAGGTTTACGTCTATCTTTGAATTGAATTTTAAGCATTAACTAACATATTCCTTTTCTATAACACTAATTTTATTTTGTCTTGTCGAACAAGTGCCTATTATCAATCAAAGGTATAAATTCAGCAAGGTCAAAATTAGCTAAGAAGCTCCCGCAATAACCATCAATATTTGCCCACAAAACCATGCCATATAGGTTCCCAACGCATATCCTAACACCGCTAATAATACCCCAACTGGTGCTAACGAAGGATGGAATGCCGATGCAACCACGGGGGCAGATGCAGCTC
>CAZRPK010000025.1:0-31996 GCA_964601915.1 uncultured Kangiella sp.
ATTTGAAAGATGAGTTTAGTTTTGAAATACTAGACAAGATCTCAATGGAGATGAGCGGTGGTTTTCAAGCTAGTTGTCGCCTAAAGTTAAAAAATCATGCCGCCTTGTTCTCTTTTTTTACCACTTTCTGCTTTTCCGGATTCAAGTAGACATCGCCTACAGGATCCCAATTTCTAATGTCACCACTCCACCGGTTAGGGTTTCGTTTTCTAGCATTTCGATAGACCACTTTTCTGGCCGCGAGGATGGCAACATCTTTGCCATTATGACGTTGCTCTGGTGTCACAAATTTAATCGAACTATGCAGGTGCTCACGATTGTACCAGTCGACAAACCCTTGTACCCAACTCCTTGCATCAAACAAACTTTCAAAGTAACTGTTCCGCGTATCTCAATTTAAGGATACATTTTTGGCAAATTGAGGAAGATCTCCTTTGAATATAAGTTTTAATGCTTTGCTACTACCGGTAACTGAGGATGAAGCAAAACTAGAGTTAGATAACTTTTCTGATAAATGGGATGATAATATGCAGATAAGATGGGCGTTCAAAATTATATACAGAGTCAACTATAGATCGCCTTTCAGGTTTTGAAGGATAGAAATAGCTACCAAGCCAGCTGTTTCGGTTCTTAATATTCTAGGCCCCATTTTAATTCCTATAAATCCTTTCAATTTTAGTTGTTTAATATCTTTTTCCGACAATCCACCTTCTGGACCGATCAATAGCCTAATTGATAGTGAGCTTGGGCTGTTTATCAATTTTTTATTTGAAGTTGGTTCTAAATAAAGACTATCAACTTCAGATGTTTGCAGTTCATTGACTCCAATGGGTAAATAAAGTTTTGGAATAATCGCTCTGCCAGACTGTTCACATGCACTAACCAGCGTTTTGTTCCAATGTTGCATTTTTTTATCTAAACGTTTTTTGTCGAGCTTAACGTTACATCGTTCAGTCAATATGGGCGTTATTTCTGTCACACCAAGTTCAACAGCTTTCTGAAAAATAAAATCCATTTTATCGCCACGAGCAATTGCCTGAAATAAGTGGATAGCTAAGTTAGATTCGTTATTTGGATTTTCTTTACTGAAGATTTTAATGGTGCAACTCTTTTTCGCAATGGATTCGATTTCTGAAAAATAATCAAAACCATCACCATTAAAAACGGATAGGTTATCGCCGACTTTATAACGCAAAACTTGTGCGCAATGATGAGCTACTTCTGAAGGTAACTCAACTGAGATATTTTCAGACAAAGGAATGTTAGTGTAAAATCGATGTGTTCTCATAAAATGCGGAATGGATAACCAGTGAATAAAAGCTCTCTCTTTTAAAAGGAGAGAGCTATAAAGAGTTCGAAAACTAAATTTTTATAATCCACTCTAATTAATAACGATAATGATCTGCCTTGTAGGGGCCATCGATTTTTACCCCGATGTAGTCTGCTTGCTCTTGCGATAATACAGTTAATTTAGCACCTATTTTTTCAAGATGTAAGCGAGCAACTTTTTCATCTAAATACTTTGGTAAAACGTAAACTTCATTTTGATAGTTGTCACCATTTTTCCAAAGTTCTATTTGAGCCAGTGTTTGGTTCGTGAATGAGTTTGACATAACAAAACTTGGATGGCCTGTAGCACAACCTAAATTAACTAATCGACCTTCGGCAAGCATGATGATTTTATTACCATTGGGTAATTCAATATGATCAACCTGTGGTTTAATATTATCCCAAGTATATTTTTGCATGGCTGCAATTTGGATTTCATTATCAAAATGTCCGATGTTACAAACAATCGCTTGATCTTTCATTCGCAACATGTGATTTTCTGTAATGATATTAAAGTTACCTGTCGTAGTAACAAAAATATCAACATCATGGCAGACATCTTCTGTTCTTACCACTCGATAACCTTCCATAGCAGCTTGAAGTGCACAAATAGGATCAATTTCCGTGATCATGACTGTAGCGCCTTGCCCTCGTAATGATTGCGAACATCCTTTACCAACGTCGCCATAACCACACACTAGAGCTACTTTCCCGGCAATCATAACGTCAGTAGCACGTTTGATTCCATCTAACAAAGATTCACGACAACCATATAAATTATCAAATTTTGATTTGGTAACAGAGTCATTTACATTGATAGCAGAGAAGGGTAGTGTGCCATTTTTTTGCATTTCGTATAAACGGTGAACGCCGGTAGTCGTTTCTTCTGTGACGCCTTGAATATTTTCGCTACATCGCTGATATAAAGTGGGATCTTTTTCCAATTGAGTTTTGATCGCGTTGTACATTTCGATCTCTTCTTCACTACCAGGATTATCTAAAACACTAATATCTTTAGAGGCTTTCAACCCTAGTACGACAGCTGTTGTTGCATCACCTCCATCGTCCAAAATCATATTACAGGTATCGCCTTTTCCCCAATCTAAAATGCGGTGGGTGAAGTCCCAATATTCTTTTAACGTTTCACCCTTATACGCAAAAACAGGAATATTTTTTTTCACCATAGATGCCGCTGCGTGATCTTGTGTTGAATAAATATTACATGATACCCAGCGAACTTCTGCGCCGAGCGCAATTAAAGTTTCCATCAAAACGGCTGTTTGAATTGTCATGTGTAAAGAACCAGCAATTCGAGCGCCTTTTAAAGGTTTAGAATCACCAAACTCTTTTCGCATTGCCATAAGGCCAGGCATTTCAGTTTCAGCAATCGATATTTCTTTATCTCCCCAAGTAGCAAGAGAAAGATCGCGAATATAAAAATCACCATCGTGATCAAAAGTGTTGTCGCTGATATTACGACCAATATTATTAGACATTTTATGTCTCCATTCTAAAAAGAATGAGCGCCCTTTGAAAATGATTGACCAAATTGAGCGTGACAATTTTATTGCTAGTTTCAGAACAAATTGAAACGAAAAAATAAAATTGCTGCAGCGCCCCTCAATTGGCTTTTACGATATAAGAATTCTGTTCTTAAAAGGTATTTCTTAAAGTTTGATTCTTAAAATTAGGCTATTTAAATTCCAGCATCAGCCCTTAATGCTTCAGCTTTATCTGTTGCTTCCCACGTGAAATCATCGTCTTCTCGACCAAAATGTCCGTAAGCCGCTGTTTTCTTATAAATAGGTCTAATTAGATTTAACATTTTAATTAATCCATACGGAGTTAAGTCAAAGTGGTTTTTAATTAACTCAATTAATTTATCGTCAGATATTTTACCTGTTCCAAAAGTATTTAAACTAATGCTTGTTGGCTCTGCAACGCCAATAGCATAAGAGATCTGAATTTCGAGTCTATCGGCTAGACCTGCAGCGACGATATTTTTAGCAACATATCTTCCAGCATACGCAGCAGAACGATCAACTTTAGATGGATCTTTTCCTGAAAAAGCACCACCGCCGTGATGCGCAGCACCACCGTAGGTATCAACAATAATTTTACGACCCGTTAAACCGCAATCTCCAACAGGCCCTCCAATTACAAAAATGCCAGTCGGATTAATATGGAATTTTGTATCCGAATGTATTAATTCCTTTGGCAATACTGGGTTAATAATTAGCTCTCGTATGGCTTCTTGTAAGTCCTTTTGACTCACATCGGGATGATGTTGTGTAGATAAAACAACCGCATCAATCGCAACTGGTTTACCTTGTTCATACCTGATTGTCACCTGGCTCTTGGCATCGGGTCTTAACCAAGGAAGAATATTGTTTTTTCTAGCTTCTGCTTGTTTTAGTACTAATTGATGCGACCAAGTAATCGCTGCGGGCATTAATACGCTAGTTTCATTGGTTGCATAACCAAACATTAAACCTTGATCGCCTGCGCCTTGGTCTTCTTTAGTACTTCGATCAACTCCTTGATTAATATCAGGAGATTGTTTTCCTATCGCATTAAGAACGGCACAAGTTTTACCATCAAATCCCATTTCTGAACTGGTGTAACCAATATCGCAAATCGTTGAGCGAACGATTTCTTCAAGATCGACCCATGCAGATGTAGTTACTTCACCAGCTATAATTGCCATACCGGTTTTCACCATCGTTTCAACCGCTACTCGAGCATGTTGATCTTTTTCTAAAATAGCATCTAATACCGCATCTGAAATTTGATCCGCTATTTTGTCGGGATGTCCTTCAGAGACTGATTCCGAAGTAAATGTAGAATATTCTGCCATTGCGATGTCCTCAAAAGTAGGGCTCATTCAATCTGTTCATTTTCCTGCGTGAATCGCTATAGGAAACAGTTTTGAGTAGATGAATGAATTAGTCAAAGTATAGGAGAAAAAATGAACGAGTATTCAGTTTTACGACATTAACTAATTAGGTTTTTAGATTGTTAAGTTAATCTGAGTATTTACAGAGAATTGTAACGCTAAATTCTTTTTATTAACAGATGCTTAGTGATAAATATAAATATAAATTTTTTGAAGAACCCACCGTTCATTTGAAAGGTAGGTTCGATTGGGTAAATATCTGTAGTGGTTCTAGAATAGAGAATATAAACCATCTCCCGTTATTTTATCGCCTCTAACACCATTTTCATTTAAAGATATTCGACGCTTTTGTTTATTATTAGTATAGGTAAAATACTCAAATCAATTTATTGGGTCAAAACAAACATCGGAGGTCTGAGGACTGATCTTGTATATTTTTGCTGAGATTTTTATTTCAAGTTTCGCGCTAATCTAATATAAATTATTAAATCGAAAAATATTGACTATAATTTAACAATGGTAAACTGATAATTCACATATGTTATGTCAAACACGAAAAAACTGTTATTAGTTGAAGACAGTAGTCTAGTGCTCAAGGTTTTAAAGCGTATTATTGATAATAATGCTGAATTTGATGCCGATTTTGCAGAGACCTATGCAGAAGCAAAATCCCTTATCGGGGATAAGCCAGAACGATATTTTGCAGCACTGGTTGATTTGAATTTACCCGATGCACCGAAAGGAGAAGTGGTAGATCTAGTTTTGCTAAATAAGATCCCTACTATTGTGTTAACAGGCAGCTATAGTGAAAAGAAAAAAGATGATTTAATCAACAAAGGCGTGGTTGATTACGTGGTTAAGGAAACACGTTATTCTTATGAGTCGGCTATTCAAATTATTTCACGATTAAATAAAAATCATAATATAAAGGTGATGATTGTCGATGATTCTAGTGTCGCCAGAAAACAATGTTCCCGCTTATTAGAAAAGTATCTATTTCAAATAGTCGAAGCTAGTGGAGCAAAGCAAGCGATCCATTTATTAGTCGATAATCCTGATATTAAATTGGTTATTACAGATTACAATATGCCTGATATTGATGGATTTGAATTGGTTAAATTAATTCGTACAAAGTATGATAAATATGATTTAACAATTATAGGACTGTCAGGTGACGGAGATACTAAACTTTCATCTCGATTTATTAAAAATGGTGCAAATGATTTTCTAAAAAAACCATTTGTTCAAGAGGAGTTTTATTGCCGCATTATGCATAATCTAGAAACTTTAGAATCTATTGAAAAAATAACAGATGCCGCTAATCGAGACTATTTAACACAACTTTTTAATCGCCAATATTTTTATCAACAGGTTAATAGTAAGATTCAGTTAGCTAGAGAAAGTGCGAGTTGTTTTTGTATAGCAATCATTGAAATTGATAACTTTAAAGAGTTCAATAATGTTTATCATAATTATGGCGATAACGTTGCTTTTTCTTTTTCAAAGTTGTTTTCTAGAGAACTCAATGAATACTTAATTGGCAGGCTCAATGGAACTCAATTTGTTATTTTTTTAAATGGTGTGGAAGAAAAAAAAGCGTTTGATTTACTTGATTTATTCAGAGAAAAGGTGAAAGAAATAAGTGTTCCTATAGATAACGATGAGAATAAAAACCTATCAATTAGTGTTAGTATAAGTTCAAATAAATTGTATGAAGAAGAGGATCTCTGGACGATAAACCCTTTGCTGGAAAAGTGTGAACAATTACTAGAAAGAGCCCGTAATGCAGGGTGTGATATAGTTGTATACGATTAAAGTATTGCGCTTTAGATAATTTGATATACTGACTTTTAATATAGAAATTTCTACACTTGGAGCTTTGTCTGATTGAGCTGAAGATAGTACTTTAAGGTTCATTATTTTCATAGTATTGAGTCGAATTTTAATATTTACCAGTTTGCTTACAAAAAAACAATCATTTAATAAACTATTATTTCCTTGTTTGACTTTTGAAGCTAATACTTTTTACTGTTTAAGTGCAACAAATGACGATCCGATGCCAGCTATATTGGCTCTTCAAGTTCTAGCCCCAGTTTAACTTTTTGGCTAAAATTTTATGGAAGGTTTCGCTCTAAAAACGTTTGGGCTTTTTGCTGAAATTTAAGTTCATTATGGTTGCATTGATGATGCATTGATGATGCATTGATGGGGGTCAAAGTGTAAAAAACATTACCTCAGTTTATCATTACCTTTACGTAAACTCTCCTATTTTTTGCTCGACCCCAAGCTTTACGGTTAGTAGCAACTGGAAATTTTTCACCGAAAGCAGATAGTTTAAATTTATTTTCTGGAGCGCCATAAGAGCTGAGAATTTTTTGCACGCTTGCAATGCGACGTTTGGATAGTTTTGTATTGTAACCTTTTGAACCTTTGGCATCTGTATAACCACTAAGAAAGATAATGTCAATGTTCTCGTTATACTTAGCATAAGCGGCTAGCGACTTTAATTTCTCGATATTTTGAGGTCTCACCTTATGTTGATCAAAATCAAAATGTAGAGTCATTTTAGATAATTCTGGAAGTTTATGAGGAACTAACGAGGTTAAACAATCTAAGAACTGATCATAGGGCTTTTTAAATCCAACAGTTGAAAGTGAAACAGACACTTGATCTTGGTGACTTTCAAAATCTTGATATTGAAATGTTGGAAATCGGCCTACTTCAAGTTCATTGAGTAGACGCCAGCTGACCATATCTTTTGCTTTAAAAATATGTTTACCCATTAGAAGCTTTGTTTCACCAATATTTCTAGCACTTTGGCCAGGAAACCAATCAGCACTTAATGATTTGACTGACGCTACTTTGATATAGCTAATGGGTTGCCGTTTATAGGAAAGGCTAAAATGTAAAGCCTCACCTTTACCTGCGGATTGTTTGAATTTGGCTTGTCCATAATATGGAACTTGGTGTGTTAGATGACACCCTATAGGGTTACCAGCATATTGCCACTCTGACTCACTTAAGGTTGCTTCATACTGTTTGAAGCTTGCATTAACGATTGTTGTAATAGGTAATAAAAGTAGGATACTAATTTTATTGATTAGATGTTTCATTGGCAAAAATAGATATTTATGGAATGGTTAGTTAAATTATCGGCTTTAAAATATCCAACTTAAGAGTTAAGAGAACTAAATCACCCGTTATTTCTAATTTGTTAGCGCCCCTTAGCTTTGGATGATAGAATCCATTTATTAGTGAAATAATAAAGTTTACTCGATTATAATGATAATGATGAAGCGCAGGTTTCGAGGTTTTTTTCCCGTAATCGTTGATGTTGAAACGGCTGGTTTTAATTCAAATACAGATGCTTTACTCGAAATCGCAGCCGTTACACTAAAATTTAACGATTTAGGTCATTTACAAATTGATAAAGAGCTTCAGTATAATATCCTTCCTTTTGAAGGGGCTAATCTCGAACAATCGGCATTAGATTTTACCGGGATCGATCCCACTCATCCTTTAAGAAATGCTCATACTGAAGAATTTGCATTGAAAACGTTGTTTAGCGAAATTCGTACATTACAAAAAGAAGTTGAATGTCAACGTTCTGTTTTAGTTGGGCACAATGCTAGCTTCGATATGGCTTTTCTCTTTTCTGCATCTAAGCGAATCAAAGCAAAACGTAACCCTTTTCATCCCTTCACATCGTTTGATACCGCTACATTATCAGGTCTAGCTCTAGGGCATACCGTTTTAGCTCGTTCTTGCGAAATTGCCGGAATCAATTTTAATGATGAAGAGGCTCATTCTGCTCTTTATGATGCTAAAAAGACGGCTGAATTATTCTGTTTTATAGTAAATAGATGGAAAAAACTAGGTGGTTGGCCTCTGGGCGACTAAAATATAAGTCTAGGTTCGTGATTTCCAGATAGAAAATGGGAAATAGTCAGAAAATAGCATTATTATCATTGACATACGAAGTCAACTCTCCATAATTACCGCCATAAAATACGCGTAAAAATATAGTTTATAAGGGAATTAAGGAATTCATATGAATAGAAAAATTTCAGTAGTTGGCCTTGGTTATGTTGGCTTACCTGTAGCAGTTGCATTCGGGCAAAGTCATAAAGTGGTCGGTTTTGATCTTAATCAAAAAAGAATTGAAGAATTAAAAGCGGGGCATGATAGAACCTTAGAAGTTGAAGACGAGGATTTGGCAAAAACTGACATCATCTTTACCTGTGATGCCAAAGATCTTGCGTCGGCAGATTTTCACATCGTAGCGGTTCCTACGCCTATTAATAAAGCGAACCAACCTGATTTAAGGCCGATGCTTTCAGCTTCCAAAACGATAGGACAGCAACTAAAAAAAGGTGATATTGTTGTTTTTGAATCAACGGTTTATCCTGGAGCTACGGAAGAGGAATGTGTGCCAATTTTAGAAGCCGAGTCTGGACTAAACTGTGGAACTGATTTTACGGTGGGTTACTCACCTGAGCGAATTAATCCAGGTGACAAAGAGCATACTTTTACCAAGATAACCAAAGTCGTTTCTGGTCAAGATAAAGAAACCTTAGACATCGTTGCTGACGTTTATTGTAGTGTTGTAACTGCTGGTGTCCATAAAGCCGCCTCAATCAAAGTAGCAGAAGCAGCAAAAGTGATTGAAAATACACAAAGAGATTTGAATATTGCGTTAATGAATGAATTATCGGTTATTTTTGAAAAAATGGGTATTGATACCTTAGATGTATTAGAGGCATCTGGAACTAAGTGGAATTTCTTACCTTTTAGACCCGGTTTAGTCGGTGGTCATTGCATTGGTGTCGATCCTTATTATTTAGTCTATAAAGCTGAGCAGGTTGGCTATCGACCAGAAGTCATTCAAGCCGGCAGAAGAATTAATGATAATATGGCTGAAAAAATAGTAGAGCGCTGTGTTAAGGCTTTGATTTTACAAGATAAAAAAGTTAAAGGTTCTAAAGTGGCTATTTTAGGCTTAACTTTTAAAGAAGATTGCCCTGATTTAAGAAACTCAAAAGTTGAAGACTTAATTAAACAGTTTGGCGGATATGGTGTTATGCCAATTATCCATGATGCTATGGCTGATGCAGAAGACGCAAAATCTATTTATGGTGTTAACTTAACTCAGTTAAATGATATAAGAGATTGTGAGCTGGTCATAGTGGCAGTTGCGCATAAAGAATATAAAGCCCTGTCATCACAAGATTTTAAGAATATGTTATCAGTAAGTGGTTCTCTTTTTGATTTAAAAGGAATATTATCTCGTGAAGAATTAAGCAAGCTTGATACAAAAGTTTGGCGGATCTAATTATATAAATTAACGTAATACAGATTGATGGAGTTTAACAATGAAGGTTTTAGTAACTGGCGCTGCTGGATTTATTGGGTTTCACGTTTCAAAATATTTAATGAAACGTGGTGATGAAGTGGTTGGTATAGATAACATTAATGATTATTACGATCCTAATATCAAATTAGGTCGTTTAGATATGTTGAATGAGTTTGATGCTTTTTCCTTTGAAAAAATGGACATTTCTGATAAAGAAACAATGGAAGGTTTATTTAAACGGCATTCATTTGATGCTGTTATAAATTTAGCAGCACAAGCCGGAGTGCGTTATTCATTAGAGAATCCTCATGTTTATATGGAAAGCAATATTGTCGGCTTTCTAAATATTTTAGAAGGTGTAAGACATCATAAAATCAATCACTTAGTCTACGCATCTTCAAGTTCAGTTTATGGCGCAAATACTTTACAACCCTTTTCTGAGCATCATAATATAGATCATCCAGTTTCATTGTATGCGGCGAGTAAAAAAGCAAATGAATTAATGGCGCATAGTTATAGTCATTTATACAATATGAAAACGACCGGTTTAAGGTTTTTTACAGTCTATGGACCGTGGGGTAGACCTGATATGGCTTTATTTCTTTTTGCAAAAGGCATTTTAGAAGACAAGCCCATTAATATTTTTAACAATGGTGATATGATCCGTGACTTTACCTATATCGACGACATTGTTGAAGGTATCGTACGAGTTATGGATAATCCGCCGTCTGGCAACCCTGAGTGGAGCGGAGATAAACCTGACCCAGCGACTAGCTATACTAATTATCGAGTGTTTAATATAGGTAATAATAGCCCTGTTAAATTGATGGATTTTGTCGAGGCAATTGAAAATGCTGTTGGTAAAAAAGCTATTAAGAACTTTATGCCAATGCAACCTGGTGATGTTCCATCAACCTGTGCGGATGTTTCTGAGCTAGAAAAAGAAGTTGGTTTTAAACCTGCGACAAGCATTCAGCAAGGGATAGATAATTTTGTCGCTTGGTATAGAGAGTATTTTAATAAGTAGCTGTAGATGAAAAAATATTAATACTGAATATTCATTCGGTAAATCAAAATTTGGTTTACCGTTTTTAGCTCAACTAATGTCAATATTAACAACTAATTTAACTCGAAAACGTAGTGCATTTAGATATAATATTTAGATGCTCATGTAATAGGCAATTCTATCACTAATAATATTAGCTCTGCGGTCGATACTTTATTTGTGGTTTAGTATATTAAAGTATTTAAGAGAATGGAAATAAGGGGAGCCGGGAAATAGCAGTATGACCTCAGTTAAGTTATTTAATCATCACATTCGTACACCATTCATTATTCTAATTATTTTAGAGTTTATAGTATTATTTGGCTCGGTATATTTTGCTGTTTATCTACGCTTCCAAGAGATAAATTGGCAACCATTGATACTTGGTCTGGATAATTTCCCATTGAAAGCTATGGTGTTTTCAGTCACCCATATTTTAGGCATGATTGCCATGGGGCAATATCAAAGCCCAACACCCAAGGGGAAACATTTTTTTCCCTTTATTTTTCAAAGAGTTACTATTAGTCTTATATTAGGTTCCGCTGGATTGGTTATTGTATATTATGTATTTCCTAGTCTATTAATTGGACGTGGACTGTTTGGGTATGCTTTTGCTGCTTCTTTAGGATGTATGTCAATTCTAAGAACTCTGGTTTATCACTCTGTTGATGGTAAAGCATTAAGAAGAAAAGTATTAGTTTTGGGTACAGGAGCTTTAGCTCATGATTTATTAGATTTTGATTCAGTGCCTAATCATGAAGTACGAGGTGCTCAACGTGTTTTAACTCCACCTTATGCAAGTTATGCAATACATGGTTTTGTTCAAATTATGGATGAAAAAAATGTTGTGGATGAAAAATATATTGTTAAACCTGGTGATGATTTAGCGGGTTATTGCCTAGAATATCAGATTGATGAAGTTGTGATTGCAATTAGTGATCGAAGAAAATCTTTACCAGTTAATCAACTTTTAGAATGTAAACTTAATCATATAAATTGTATCGATTTTGTTGCTTTTTGGGAAAGAGAGAAAGGAATGTTGCGTCTTGATCGCTTAAATCCTAGCTGGATTATTTTTAATGATGGAGGTAATCGTGGTGCGTTTGGGCATATGATAAGCCGTTTTTTTGACTTACTCTTTAGTTCCATTATTCTTGCTTTTATGTTCCCTATTTTACTTTTTACAGCATTAATGATTTATATTGAGAGTGGATTTAGTGGTCCGATTTTTTATCGTCAAGTTCGAGTTGGCCTAAATGGAAAGAACTTTGATTTGCTTAAATTTAGAAGTATGGTCGTTGATGCGGAGAAAAAAGGTACGGCAAAATGGGCTAGTCAAAATGATGTAAGGGTAACTAGAATCGGTAAATTTATCCGTAAAGTTCGTATTGACGAATTACCACAGGTATTGAACATTTTTCGTGGTGATATGAGTATTGTTGGTCCTAGACCAGAAAGACCTGAATTTGTAGAGAAACTATCTAAAAAAATACCTTTTTATAAAAATAGGCATAGCGTAAAGCCTGGTTTAGCAGGTTGGGCTCAATTAAAATATCCCTATGGAGCCAGTGATGAGGATGCATATAATAAATTACAGTATGATCTAAATTACGTAAAAAATCATTCGATTTTCATGGATGCTCTTATTTTGTTACAGACCGTAGAAGTGATACTATTAGGGAAAGGTGCACGTTAAGTATTTACTCACATATTAATTGGGTAATAATTATTGAACTAGATTGTTTGGAGTGGAGTAAATAAATGAAAATTGGAAGAAATAGAATGGTGAAGAAATTACTAAGTTTTATGATGGTAGTTGTAATGACAGCATGCACAAATGCACCAGTGTTAGAAAATTATGGACCTAAACCTCATGAAAATAAGAAACTACTCGTAGCTGAATATCTAATTGGTGTAGATGATAAAGTACAAGTTGATGTTTGGAAACATCCTGATTTGACTGTTAATGTGCCGGTAAGGCCTGATGGAATGATTTCAGTGCCTCTCATTGGAGAAGTTTTAGCGGGTGGAAAAACTCCTACTGATGTCGCTGCCGATATACAGCAAAGATTATCAAAATATATAAAACAACCTAATGTAGCGGTTATCTTAATGGAATTACGCAGTCACGAATATTTATCACGAGTTAGAGTAACTGGCTCAGTTCGAACTCCTTTATCTTTAACTTTTAGGCAAGGTATGACTGTGTTAGACGTTGTACTTGCTGCTGGTGGACTTAATGATTTTGCTTCAGGTAATAGCACTAAATTATTCCGCCGAATTGATGGTAAGGTTCAAGCAATCAATATTGAACTAGATGATATTTTCTCAAATGGTGAAATGGCTACTAATTATGCGATGGAACCAGGCGATATTCTCTCAATACCTGAAAGAACTTTTTAATAGAATATAAATTAGATGAAGGCCTTGGTTCAAATTTTGAACCAAGGCCTTTTTGGAATAAAAGGTAGGAATAATTAATGAACGATATTATTGGATTCATACTCCATTTAGTCACAAAAGAAACACTAGCTCGAAAAAAGCTAGTTATTTCTTTATATATAGGCACATCGCTTTTCTTTGCAGCAGTTGCATGGGTTTTACCTCAAGTGTTTACCTCATCTGCGACAATAATAGTTGAAGATAGAAATATTATTGCACCTTTGATGAAGGGAACTGCGCAAACGTCAGTATTAACGGAGCCACTAAAGCTGGCTAGAACAATGATGGGAAGTCGAACTACACTACGGGAAGTGTTAGAGGTTGGAGGTTGGATTGACAAAGATACCAAACAAAAAAAAATTGATGATCTGATAGATGAGTTAAGAACAAGAACAAAGATATCAAATACGGGTAAAAAAATTATTCATATCAATTATCGAGATAGAGATCCGCAAAGAGCATATATAGCAACTAAGTCTATGTCAGAAATATTTATAAGAGAGAGTATTTCAATAAAAAGAAAAGATAGTCAAAGTGCCTATGATTTTATAAATATTCAAGCAGAAATTTATCATACAAAATTAATCGACGCTGATAGGGCGATTAAAGAATTTAGAGAAACAAATGTCGACTCAACTCCTGGGGCTATGCAAGTCGCTACAGAAAGAGTATTGACTCTGACCAGAGAATTAGAAGATCTTGATATAGAAATATTAGGAGAAAAATCAAAATTAACGGCGCAAAGATTGCAACTATCTGGCGGAGGTGGAGCCGAAAATACAGCTAGTATTGAAAGAGAGGGTGCTTTAAGAGCTAGAATTACGACTTTAAAGGAAACATTAGAAGATCTAAGATTAACTTATGAAGATACTTATCCCGACATTGTTCAAATAATAAGTCAAATTAAATCAACTGAAATTAGAATTAGAAATGAAATTGATACAAGAAATTCCGATGATAAACCAAGTAATCAAGAACTGTCAGATTCTCCACTCGCGCAAGAATTAAGAAGTGAAATACTTAATACTAAAACTAGTATTAGCACTTTAGAATCTAGAAACGAGCAGCTAAATATATTATTAGATAATGAAAGAAAAAAAATTAATCGAATTAATGCTGTCGATGTTGAAATTGCAGAGTTGACTAGAGAGTCACAAGTTAATAAAGGACAATATAATACACTTGTTGAACAAAGAGAAACGGCAAGAATTTCTAGGGATATGGATATTGCTAATCAAGGTATTAAAGCAAGAATTCAAGAAGCGGCTTTTTTACCTGCAAGCCCAAAAGGCCTTCGTTTTATTCACATAATAATAGTTGGACTACTTTTTAGTTTTGGTGTACCAATTGCCGCTGTTTTCGGGTTAACGATACTCGATCAAAAAGTAAGAGATTCTAGAACTCTGACTGATAAACTAAAATTGCCCGTATTGGCTTCTGTTTATCCAGTTTTTAGTCCAACTCAAATTAAACAGTACAATACCAAAATAGCGACAATGGTATTTATTGTTTTTAGTGTTTGGGTGCTTTATGGCATAGAGATTTGGTTAAAGGTTGGGAGTTAAGTTATGAGTATAATTGAGTCAGCATTCCTAAAGAATGAGAAGAAAAACCCGGACGATAAAAATGACAATGTTACGCGAAATAGAAAAAAACGAAAACACCTAGCAGGGTCACAGACGTTAACAAATCAGTTCGCGATTAGAGAAGATATTGCGACAATGTCACAAAGGCGTGAATTTACAAAAAATGAGTATCAAGAGCGAGGACTTATTTCTAAGTACTTGGATGACTCAAAACTAATGAATGAATACCGAAATTTGAGGACAAAACTATTATCTGAGAAAAATTCGAACAATTTTGTCGCTATGGTAACCTCAGTTACTGCTGATTTCGATCCATCATTGGTGACGGTTAACCTTGCTTCCACATTTGCGTTAGATGAAGGTAAAACATCTATCGTTATAAATGCAAATGTGTCTAGCTCGAAAACAAATGAAATATTGGAAACTAAAACAGAGTTAGGCTTAGTGGATGTTTTAATTTCTGAAGATGTTGCTATTGAGCAAATAATTTATGAAACACCTATTAATCGTTTACGGTATATTCCTATAGGGCGAAACCCTGAAAGTTCCGCTGAACATTTTAGTGATATAAGAATGAAAAAAACGATGGAAAATATTTTGTCTAGATATAGTGAACGATACATATTCATGAATGCTCCTTCAATTGCTAGTTCAGCAGATACAAGAATATTACTTGAGGTCTGTGATAAAGTTTTATTAGTCGTCCCATATGGACAATGTACGGAAGATAATATTCGACAAGCAGCTTTAGCGATAGGCAGCAAAAAATTAGCTGGGGTAATTCTTGAAGAGTTTTAGAAATGTGAAAGAAGTGAGGTTTAAAAAAAAACAGAAATTTGACAAGTGTTTTCACTCTAAAACTGTTTTAGTTCCAGTTGTTTGTATCGTTTTAAATTTTGTTAGTCCTTTATATGCAATTGAATTTAATTACACTCTATTTTCAACTTTAAGACATAGTAATAACTTGGCTCAAAATGCAAATGCCCAAGCTGGAGAGTCTCTTAATTCTGGGGGAACCTTTTCTTTTGTGAATGAAGCTCGAGCAGCATGGTATATAGATATGTCAGGTTCTGTATCTAAGGAATATTTTTCTGATGATGAGTTATCTAGACAAGATAGAAATACTTTAGCCGCTTCAATTACTTATACGGCACCAAAATCAAATTTTGAATTTCTCTTAAGGGATGATTTTTCTCAAGCACCTAGAGATCGTTTTGCAACTCAGGAAATTGGTAATCTTGTAGATGTAAATGTTATTACCGCACGGCCATCTTATTATTTTAATATAACGCCTATTGATCAAATTTATACCGAATTAACTTATTTAGATTCAACACGAGATCAAACTCAAGGTGAGACTAATCAAACTGGTTCAGAATCATTTGATTTTGTTAATGTTGCAAAAGAAATCAGGTATGAAAAAACACTAAATGCAACTTCGGATATATCATTAGTTTTTGATTCTATTGATACTCGATTTACAGCAGAATCAAACGGAATTGATTTTGTACAAGATAATTTATTTTTACGTTGGGTAGGACGAGGTAGTCAAAATCAGCTTCAAGTAGAGATAGGTCAAACTCGAGTTAAAGACAATAATAATAACGATTTTGACACAACACTTTTTAACCTTCTTTATAATCGACAAATTAACCAAGATCAAAATATAGCATTTAGTCTTCGTAATGGTGTGAATTTTACAATTAGTCAGAATTTTATAGATGATTCAATCAATGTAGATGATTCTCAAGGTGCTTTTGGTGCAGCTCAAAAGATAAAGGCAGCTAACTTAATATATACCATCACTGGTGACACGATGAGTGGTGATTTTCAGTTATTCCTATCTGAATATAAAAGTGCAAATGGTGATAATAATGAAAAAAGAAATGGTTTTAGTTTTAATATGACTTATTCAATGAGTCAGTACTTCTCTACAGCACCTCAGACGAATATAACTTTTGGATATCAGCAGAATGAAAATAGGATAGAAAACAATGCTATTAATAGTTCTGTTGATATAGACAATAATGTTAAAGTGTTTGATATTCAATTTAATTATTTTGCAAGACCAACCCTTTCATATTTTATTGCTTTTCAGAAAAGAGATGCCAGTAGCTCTAACGTCAATGCTAGCTTCTCTAATGGTGATTCAGAATCAATTAGTATCGGGGTTAATTACGCTCCTATTAATAGATAATAGGAATCAGTTATGTCTTCTATTTATATGTATCACGCTGTTGGCAATGAGATGCAAATTGCTGGTTCTGATCCTCATTATGCTGTTACAGAAAGTCAATTTTGTAAGCATATAGATTACATCGGAAAAAGCAAACCTTTGGCGCTACAATTAAAGAATCAGTCAAAAATCACACAATCATGTATAACTTTTGATGATGGGCACTTATCAAATTATCTTGTTGCTTTTCCCAAATTATTAGAAAAAAAATTATCAGCTGAATTTTATGTTAACAGTTCTATGGTTGGTACAGAAAATTTTATGTCTTGGGCACAGTTAAAGGAAATGAATGATGCTGGTATGAGCATTCAGTCACACGGCCATAATCATCATTATATTTCTGATATGACTGATTCTGAAATAACTTATGAATTAAAGACGTCAAAAGAATTAATTGAGAAAAATTTAGGTAATAAAGTAATTATTTTCGCTCCTCCAGGAGGACGTACAGATAAGCGTGTTTCCAGGATTGCCAAATCACTTGGTTATCGTTGCATTGCTAATTCTCGCCCAGGTTTAATTCCATTCTTTAAGTCTTTTGAAGTCCCTAGATTTGCTATTATAAAACATACTAATAAGAATACTATTATTGCTTGGCAAAGTCGATGGAGTCTAGCTACCATAAAGGAAATTGTGCGATACAGAGTATTTCGAATTGCAAAAATAGTACTTGGTAATCAACGATACGATAGAGTTCGCATGAAATTGTTAAGTGGAAGTGAATAATATGGAGATTATTTTTTGGTTATCAATTTTTCTGATGATGTATGTGTTTGTAGGATATCCTGTTTTATTGATTGTGTGGAAGAAATTATTAACTAAAAAATATGAACCTATACCTGATTTGAATGAAGCTACCTTACCGAATGTGGAAGTCATTCTAATTGTTAGAAATGTCGAGTTAATTATTAAGGAAAAAATTGAGTCACTTCTTGCGTTAGACTACCCTAAAAATAAACTTAAAGTGATTATTATCTCCGATAATTCGACCGATGATACTGTGAGTATAATAAACCAATTAAATAGTGTCTCTATTCGTTGTATTGACAATAAGACTAAGTCAAGCAAGTCCGCTGGGCTTAATCAAGCTATAGCTTTATCTGATTCGGAAATTTTATTGCTAACCGATGCCAGACAAAAACATGAACCTTCTTCATTAAAACACCTGGTTGCACATTTTTCTGATAGTACAATTGGTGCAGTCAGTGGAGAGCTTATATTAATTGATCCAGATACAAATGAATTCTCAAAGGGAATGGATGCTTATTGGCGTTACGAGAAATTTATTCGCGGTTTAGAGTCTGATATTGATTCTGTCGCTGGTGTTACCGGAGCAATATATGCAATGAGGCGTGAATGTTATCAATCTATTCCGAGTGAAACATTATTAGATGATGTATTAATACCTATGAATATCATTATGAATTCTAAAAAAGTAAAATTTGAATCAAAAGCGATCGCTTTTGATGTACCATCTGATGATTTATCAAGAGAAAAAATTCGGAAGACTCGAACTCTAGCTGGAAACTGGCAGTTGTTAGAACTAAATCCATCGCTACTTAATCCCTTTAAAAATCCCATTTGGCTTCAATTTATTTCGCACAAAATTTTACGTCTAATAACACCAATGTTACTGTTATTAATATTGGTTTCTAATTTCTATATACTCGGTGATAGCATCATTTATTCCTTGATTTTTATTGCTCAGCTTGTTGCCTACGGATTAGTCTTGTTATCAATTTTTTATCCTGTTCTTAAAAACTTCAAGCCATTAAAAATATGGCGTTCTTTTTTGGTTCTGATGTGGTTTACGTGGTTAGGTTTTTGGTCTTTTATTACACGACAGCATTTGGCGATTTGGAAGTAGAATGAAAAAGATACGTATCTTACATGTTGTTCTATCTCTTGGTACAGGAGGGCTAGAAAATGGCATTATTAACATTATTAATGGTTCAGATAAAGATGAGTTTCATACTGATGTAATTTGTATAAGAGAAAAAGGAGAATTACATTCTAGAATCGAAAACTCTTCGACTAAGGTGTTTTTTGATTCGGCTCTTTCCAATGGGTTGATTAATTCAGTAAAACATATAAGAAAAACGATATTAAATGAAGGTTACGATGTTATTCATACCCACGGATGGGCTACGATGCTCGCTGGTTATTTAGCTTTTAAATCTTTAACCTTTAATAAGAATAAACCAATCATCATAAATGGGGAGCATGGAACACTATATTTTGAGTCTTCTCAGCAAATAATAATACAACGTTTTTTATTTAAACGAATGCATTTGAATTTATCTGTTTCTGGTGCATTAGTTAATGAGGTTGCGAGGCGATTTAATGTGCCAGTGGAAATTTTTAAGGCAATATTAAATGGAGTAAATATTGATAAATTTCAACCAAATGCTGAGCAAAGAAACGCTATAAGAACTGAATTAAATTTAAAAGAAGAACATATATTAATTGGTAGTGTTGGACGGTTAGTTGAAGTGAAAAACTATCCTAGCTTAATCAAAGCTTTTGCTTTATTACTAAAGAGCCAATCAAATGCTCGTTTAGCTTTAGCAGGAGATGGCCCAGAGAGAGTAGCGTTAGAATTGTTAATCGAACAGCAAGGACTTAATAATAAAGTTTTCATGATGGGACGAAGAGAAGATGTGCCGAGTGTAATGAATGCGTATGACATATTTGTTTTACCATCATTTAGAGAAGGTTTATCTAACACGATCCTTGAAGCAATGTCTTCAGGTCTTCCAGAAATTGTAACAAATGTTGGTGGTAGTCCTGAGATTGTTATTGAGAACAAAACTGGACATTTATTTGAAGTAAGTAATATTGAGCAATTGGCGGGTTTATTGGAGGCTTTAATTCAAGATAAAGAAAAGTTAAAAAAAATGTCTGATGATGCAAGAGAGCATGTCGTTAAGAATTATTCTCTAGAAACCATGGTTAATAATTACCAATATACTTATCGAGATATTCTTGATAAGAATAAGAAATAAGGATGATTTAAATAATGGCTCTTGTCTACTTTTTTTATTTCGGAAGTTTTGTAACTAGTATTGTTAACCCCTTTTGGGGGTTGGTGGCAATTATTTTTAGCGTTTTGATTCGGTTTCAAGATAGGTTCCCAGACATCGTTGCAATAAAACCTTTTAGCTTATTATTTTTAGGAATGATTATTGGTTGCATTGTTAACAAAGATAAGTTGGCGAAACAAAATTGGCTTCAAGACAAATTATTAATTTGGATGCTAGTTGTTTCAATTTTAGGCCTTTTGATTATGAAGCCTAGTGATATTATTTCAGAAACTTGGCAGTTTGTTAGTTCATTGGCTTTTTATTATTTTGCTACAAGGATAATGCAAGAACCAAAGCATTTCGTTATATTATTCGCGGTAATGTCCTGTTGTATTGTTTATATGGGTTATGAAGTAATTATTGAAGTTGCTAAAGATCCACAATCACCAATTTTTATAAGAAATGGTCGTTGGCAAGGGTTAGGTTATTACTCTAATGCCAACGAATTTGGTCAATTAATGATAACTACGATACCTTTTTTATTAGCCGCTCTTTTAATGAAGAGCAACATTTTAATCAAACTAACTTCAATTATATTCATAGGGCTTTTAGTTTTTGTTGTCGGTAAAACTGAATCTAGGACAGTTATGGTTCTACTCGGTTTGATTGTTATAGGGACTTTTGTATTACGAGGAAGCGGTAATATTATCCTAAAAACAATGAAAGGCGGTTCTCTTGGTCTGTTATTAATTGTAGCTCTGTCATTTGCACCGGGCCCGATTCAAGATCGATTAGAGACAGTCTTGAATGCAGGTTCGGATGCATCTTTTCAAGGTCGAACCAGATCTTGGGGTTATGGTTTTGAAATGGTGATGTGGTATCCAATAACTGGTGTAGGTAAAGGTCAGTGGAGTAGTTATCACGGTTTGATGCCTCATAATTCTTATGTTCAAATCATGGCTGAATTAGGTCCTGTTGGAATATTTCTTTTTATATGGATTTTAAAGCTTTGTTTTATGGAGTTTCGGCCATTTTTCTTTGAAACGGATGTGGATCCACCCGGTGGTTCAAGTCCAACTACGGGAAATCAAGAGGATGAAATACACCCAATATTTGGCGTTCAAAATAAAGTTAAGTCTAGTTCTAATTTAATTGAAACTGAACAAAGTACAGATGATGTTTCTTTTCAAAGAGAACCTGTAGATATGCAAATTAAAACCATTGTTATAGCTGTAGTCATTGTAATGATAGCTTGGTTAACTTATATATTTTTGGGTAATCAAGGGTACGCAGTTTGGACTTATTTTTATATCGGACTTTGTAGTGCTATAAGAAATATCCACCCTAAAATAGTTACACTTCCATGTGAGTTAAAAAATGTTTGAGTTGCTAATTATAGTTTTCTTAGTTGGAGTATTATTATGTACGTTATTGGTAATTATTTACATCAAAAAGAAAAAGATTAATGTATGGCTCATATCGTATCTAAAGCGCTTATTTGTTAAAGTAAATACTGGAGATGAACCGACTGATATTATGCTGTTGTTTGTTGATCATTTTGAAATGAATGGTCATGCTGACAGATTAGATGCATGGAATGTTCGCTATCCTAAGATTGCAAGCAAGCATAAAGATTTTGATGGGCAACATCCTAAGCATAGCTTCTTTTATGCTATGGATCTTATGCATGAACATGAGCTAGAAGCGCTTCAACATTTAGTTAAAGATGGATATGGTGAATTCGAACTTCACTGGCATCATGATCACGATGATGGATCTTCATTTGTACAAAAGCTTAACGATGCTTTCGATATTTTTCATAAATATGGATATATGAAACCTTATAAAAAAGGACAAAAAGCTTGTTTTTCTTTTATTCATGGTGATTGGTCTTTAGGAAATTCGCGGGGAGAAAACTATTGCGGTGTTGATAATGAGATTAGTTTATTGAAGCAAGCTGGATGTTACGGTGACTATACTTTTCCAGCATTGTTTAATGAAGCCCAACCTCCTTTTATTAATAATATTTATTATTCTGATAATAATGATAATCCCAAATCTTATTTTCAAGGACGTGACGCCAAAGTTGGTGTCAAAGAATCTAATGATGAATTCATGATTTTTCAAGGACCACTCAATATTAACTGGCGAGATTGGCGTCACAAGTGGCATCCTACTATAGAGGATGGAGATATCAGCCGTTTTCCGACACATGATGATCCGCGTAGAATTGATTCTTGGGTTCGGCAAAAAATTCACGTTGAAGGGCAGCCTAATTGGCAGTTTATAAAAATATTTTGTCATGGTGCACAAGATCATAAGTCAGTGGTGAGTGATACAACGGATCGAATGTTTAGTTATTTAGAAGAAAAATATAATGATGGGAAAAAATACCGACTTCATTATGTCACCGCAAGAGAGGCTTTCAATATTGTTAAAGCGGCGGAAGATGGTAAAAAAGGCAATCCAAATGAATTCAGGGATTATGTTATTCCACACCCTTTAAAACGTTAATTTTGATAGCTTATTTAGAGAAAATAAATTGATTAAAAAATTAATAAAAATGTTAGTTTTATATTTTGGCCCTTGGAGTCTATTACGTTTTTTGTCTAGGCGTAAAGAAGGCGCAGGAATTACAATTCTCTATGGGCATAGAGTTTTATCGGATGCCATTATTGCCGACAAAAATGACCCAAGAAGAATTACAGGTCATACTAGCGTTAGCGAAGTTGAGAAATGCATTTTAACGCTTAAAAAACGCTATGATATTATTTCAATGGATGATGCAGTTAGCCAACTTGATAAGAATGGTGTTAAGAATGAGTCAATAGTTTTAACTTTTGATGATGGTTTTAAAGACAATTTTGAATATTTGTTACCTGTTTTACAAAAACATAAAGTTCCAGCTACCTATTATATTAACTCTTCGGTTATTAATACGGATCGTAATTTGTGGTTTCAATCAGTGATAAACTATTTTTTTGCGATTGAAGGTAGTTCTGTAAATATAGAATTTATAAAAAAAGAGTATGACTTATCAACCGCTATTAAAAGGTATTCGTCAGCGTTTGATTTTATGCAGTATTTACAAGCTAACTATAAACCAGAAGAGTTTCATTCAGTTATTGAATCTATCGCTGGAGAAAAAGCGTTACCTAATGAAAGTGATTTACACTTAAATTGGAATGAGTTAAAAACCTTAGTAAAAGATCCCTTAATTACTCTAGGTGCGCACAGTTATAATCATTATCCTTTAGCGTATTGTAATGAAGAGCAATCAAAATTTGAAATTGAAAAATCGGTTAAAGATTTAGAAGAGAAGTTGGATATTAAGGTTAAGCACTTTAGTTACCCAAGAGGACATATAGAAGATTTTAATGATTGGCATATTAAAGTACTCAAAGATCTAGGTATTACCTCCGCTGTGACGACTATTCGTGGGGTCAATCGTAAGGGGCAAGATCTTTACCAAATAAAACGGGTAGGTTTTCCTCAAAATATTAGTGAAGATGTTGAAGAATTTCTTTGGCATGTCGGCGGGATTCCTCAAGTAATTGCTGGCTTGCGTAAATAATAACAATAAGAATTTGAATCAAATATGAGATTAAGCACACAGGTAATTCTAACTAGTCTGAGTAAATCGCTGAAACATGTTGGTGTGTTTATACTCGCGATATTTTTGACTCGTTATTTTACGAAATATGAATATGGTACCTATATTCAAGTAATGCTAATTGCAAATACAGCTATTTACCTAGCGATTTTTGGTATTCCTTCAAGTGTATATTATTTTTTACCACGTTCAAAAGATAAAAAGCGAATGATGATAAGTACTGTGGGTTTGATGCTAATAATCGCCATATTAGTTTCAATATGTATTTATTTCTCAATGGAATTAATTTCTAACAGTTTCCACAATGCAGAACTCTTCGATTATGCGTGGTTAGTTGCTGCATTTATACTCTTTCAGATTCCAATTAAACTATATGAACCTTTTATGATTAGTACACAAAATGTTCCTCGTTTTGTTGCGATTAATGGCTCTTTCAATTTAGGCTTTTTAATGGTTATTTTAATTCCCATTTTGCTAGATTGGAGTTTGGTTGAAGTTCTGACAAGTTTATTTTATTTTTTTATAGCTCAATTTATAGCAGTGTATCTTATTATCATGATGACTTATAACCAATTAGAAGATGATCCTGAAGGCGAAAAATTTGATGTAAAAAAACAATTATCGTATTCTGTACCGATAGGTTTTTCTGGCGCAATTGCGCAATTAGGTGTTGCAGTAGACAAGATGATTGTTAGCGGATATTACGATCCAGAAGAGCTGGCAGTGTATACTCGGGGAGCGATGGAAATACCAATGCTTAATGTTATTGCTAACTCTCTTGGTAATATCTTAATGCCAAGGTTCGTAGAAGAATATCGCCAAGGAAATATAGATGCAGTGGTATCTCTTTGGCATAGCTCGATTAGAATGATGGCGATGTTCATTTATCCAACATTAGTTTTCTTTTTGTTAACGGCGGATCATTTAATACCTTTTTTATTCACTGATGCTTATATTGATAGTGTTATTATTTTTCAAGTATACACTTTAGGTTTAGTGACACGTATCACCAGTTACGATGCAATCGTAAGAGCGGTAGGTAAAACGAAGATACTTTTCAAAATGGCAATGTTAGCCGTGTTTTTGAATATCGTTTTTACCGTTGCGTTAATAGAAATGATTGGTATTGTTGGCGCGCCGCTTGCGACTGTTATAGTCGGGACTACACTGCGCTTTGGCTATTTAATAATTATCACTAAAATTCTCGATATTAATATTCGCTCAGTATTCCCATGGGTTTCATTGGCTAAACTTCTTATTTCTTCTGGTGTAGCTGCGCTAGTAATCTTGCCTATTTTAATGTTGGAGTTTGGGCATTTTGAAATGCTTGCAATTGCTGGCAGCATTTATACCGTTGTCTATCTAATTGCACTACGTTTTAGTAATGCTTTAGGAAAATCAGAGAAAGAATCTATCCGACGTTTGCTGCCAAATAAATTGAGTTGGTTGGTCTGATATTCGGTCTTTTACGAAATAAACACTAAATTTAGAAGTAATAATGAATAAACTAAATAGCATAATTTCTACCAAAAAATGGAAGCTAGATAATGCAACCTATAGAAGGCTCGAGTCTGTTGTTCAGAAGTTATTAAGTAAACTTCATGTGTCTGATAAAGGCATCTGTGACATTGAGCAGTTTTCAAGTTACTTTGTAACGCATGTTTACAAATTAAGTTTAACAATAGAAGATAACAAGAAAAATATTTACATTAAGTTAGCTTACCTACCAAAAGAATTTGAAGAACGTCAAAGAGGTAGAATAAAGTTTGAATATGATTCTACAAAACAAGTATATGATTTGTTTTTAAATATTGATTATGGAACAAGTGTAGAACCAATTGATTATTTTGAAGATGAAGCGGCATTTGCAATGCATGAAATGCAAGGTGACCGATTAGATAATATTTTGATTGAGCGAATGAAACCATTTAACTCAAAAACACTATCTCTTTTAGAAGAATCTATGAACGGGGCAGGCAAGTGGTTAAAAAAGTTTCAAATTGCAATGCCAATTATTGGTAACACTCACACCAATGAAAATGAATTAGAAGAACGCATATCAATATATCTTAAAAAAGTATCTGATGAAACTGGAACTCTAATTAATTCTAATTTAGTTGCATCTTTGGAAAATAAAGCTCACAAGCTTGTAAGTGAATTCTCAAAAAATGACTTTGAAATAAAAGCTAAACATAATGATTATGCGCCTTGGAATTTAATGTTTCATAACAGTCAAATTGTGGGTTTTGATTTTGCTGATTGTGAAATGGATTCTAAATTTTATGATTTGTATTATTTTAATCGAGCATTGAACTCATTTAAACTAAAGCCGATCAAAAAACTCTCAATGATTAAGTTATCTAAACAATGTTTTATTGAGGGTTATGGATGTGATTCTGGAGTAAGTGAGTTGGGTGTTGAACACCCAACGAGACAATATTTTAACCTGTTTTTTGCATTAGAAAGAGTTCAAATGTTATTGCGAGCTAGAAAGAGAAATACAGGTGTAATAGGAAGGTTAAAAACAATTTCGCAAAAACGTCATTTGAATTGGTATCTTAAAGAATTAGAAAATTTAGCTCGTTAGTAAATTTTTTATTCTAATTTTCTGGAGTTTATCATTAACCCTTACGGCATTCTCTTTCCAGTCATACCATTCAAATTTTGGTAACTTATGCTCTTTGAGTTTAATTCCTTTAGTAATTCCTTTAGCTAAATTAACAGCATTGCAAGCGGGCACTATTACACCAAACTCTTCTTTGCTAATTATATCGGGTACTGCACCTACATTTGATGCAACGACGGGTGTTCCGCAAGAAAGAGATTCTAGTACAACATTTGGACATCCTTCTCTCAAGCTCGGTAAACAAAGTAAATCACAAGCCGCCATATATTGGGGGATATACTGATGTTCAACTCTACCTAATAAGGTGACGAAGGTTTCTAATGCTAAATTCTCAATTTGTGATTCAATCTCACTTTGAAGAGGCCCGGAACCAATAATAATTAAATGTACGTTTTCTTTTTTAACTTTATTAAAGGCATCTAATAAATAATTTAAGCCTTTCTCTATTTGGAAGTTACCTATAAATAAACAGTATTTGGTGTTAGCGTCAAAGTCAATTTTTCCGGAAGCTGATTCGATTTCTTTTCTTGCAATCAATGTCTCTTTTCTAACAAATTTATTTTGGTCGACGCCATTGTGAATAACGATTGTTTTATTAGAATCAACGCCTAAAGACGTGATTTTATCTTTAAGTGCTTGGCTCTTTACAATATTAATATTGGAGCTATTTAAGGCCTTTATGATTAATTTTTTACGGATTCTATACTTTGTATAATCATTAATATCACATCCTAAAGCATGAATTGAAAAAGGTATTCTTAGTTTCTTGGCAACTAGAGAAGCCCCGTAGCCATCTGGATAAGTCCAATGGGCTGAAATGATGTCTGCTTTACCTTGTTGTTGCAGGAGCTTGATCGTCTTATAAATACCTTTAGAAAAGAAGTAGCCAATTAAAGAACGCAGAATCTTAGGTATAACAATATAACGAGGATGTAAAACAGTTATACCATCGATTAATTCTTCTTTTACTATAGAAGCTTTTCTAATTAAATCTAAAGGGTGGAAAGGAATAGGGGAGACGACTGTTAACTCACATAAGTTTGAAAGTGAGTTTGCCAATTGTTTTATAAATAATCCTTTTGTTGTTTCCAAATTGTTAGGGTAAAGGTTAGATATTAAAACGACCGAACGATTAGTGTTGATAGATTTTTTATTCACCATAGGAATACTCTAGTCTGAAATTTTCGATATGGTAAAAAAGAGCTTACCTGTTGAAGTTGGTTTTATTTCATCTAATATTTCGACATTCACCTGAGCTTGATTACCTAGCATTTCTTTCATTTTTGATATTATAGATTTTAAGTAATCGCGATTAGATTGTAACGAGCTTTCAACTATTTTAAGATCGATTTTTTCTAAAGATTTTTGAATCATCTGGAATTGTTTAACTTGAGGCAACTCGTAGAATAAATGAGTGAAATACTCACCATGAATTTTACTCCCATCAGGCTTCACAAAAAAATCACCACTACGGCCTTCAACGCTTCCTAGCAAAGGTAGGTTTCTACCACAGTCACAATTTGATCCAGCTACTTTACCAACATCGCCTAATTTATATCTTATAAGCGGCATACCAAAGTTCCAAAAATCGGTAACGACAATATCTCCGTTACCTTCTTTAACTTCATGTCCATGATTATCAACTAGCTCGACTAATAAATTATCGGCATTTATATGTAATCCTTTTTGTTGTTTACATTCACTTGCAATTAAACCAACTTCACGTGAGCCATAACGATTAAGTACTTTACAGTGAAGTGCTGATTCGATGGTTTTTCTTTTTTCTTCAGTTAATGTTTCCGCTGACGATATGATTCCATCAAGCTTTATTTTATGGTTAGGTTCATTTTTTAATAAGTATTTGGCGTAAAGCTCTAAGGCATTGGCATAACCCAAAATCATACTTGGTTGTAAATCTTCTAATTGTTTTGTGAATGATTTCATTTCGCTATCAGACATTTCAAACGCATCCAGTTCCCAGTTACGCTCTATGTAGGTTGCAATTATATTTTCTCTAAAAGACTGTACTGCTTTAAGATCTCTCTGCGCGCCCCAAATTAGTGCTTTTCGTTTACCTATATCCCAGCCCGACCATCTATCATGTCTAATTTGATCCGCTCTTCTTAAATTGTGGCGGTCTTTATTTTTATAATAAATAGTTGGCTCACCAGTTGAGCCACCAGAACTATCTTTTATTAAGGACTCAAAAGGATGAGCTTTTGATAGCATATCTTGCATATTTTTTTGGATGATTACTTTGGTTAAAAGGGGCAATTTTTCAACATCTTTTAAACATTTAAAGTCGGCAGGAGTAAGCTGCCGTTCTTGCATAATTTTTTTATAATAAACAGTATTATCAAATGCATACTGAATGATTTTTTGCAATCTTTTTAACTGAAGCGCTTCTAATTTTTGAGGGGAAAGGTATTGATTTTTTTCAAGTTCCGTTAATCGAGCTAAACGTTTATCACCACTTTTCCAATAATAGAGTGGGTAAATGATGTGTTTATTGATTAGACGATAAAAATCAAACATAGTTGAAGTTCTTTCTGTTTAAAGTGCAGATGATTGAAGACGTTGATAGAGATTGTTCGCTTTATCGACTAACTCTGAGTCTATCGAGTCAGTATTTTTCGGCTTAGAAGTTGGATTACGTATCTCACTTGAATAGGATGAAAAAGTATCTTCGCTTTTCAAATTTGTTATTTTGGCTATTCTCTCAAGTGACTCTGTAGGTTCTACTAATAGTTTATTATAATCGATCAAATAAACATTCTTATCTATCTGCTTTAATAGATTTTCATAAGATGCAATCCAATAAGAAAGCCAAAACTCTTCAGAACTATAGTCAGGTTTAGATGGTTGAGAATTTAACCAGCTATCAAAATTAATCGGTTTGAAATTTTCGCCAAAATCGTAATGACCAAGCCACTTCATATAACTTTTCGCAAATGTATCATCTTTGTGCATTTCGCAAAATTGCTCATGTTGTTTCATTAATGAGCCAATATGTGCAAAAGGTTCTCTAAATGGAACCAAAATGGTAGCACTAGGAAATAGCTTTTTTAGTACTGGAATGCGTGAGCAGTTTGTATTGTTTTTTGAAATATACCTTTTGTTGGTTTGTTCATCAAACTGATTTTCTAAAATGAGTTTTTTAACAGTTGATTTGATCGCTTTAGCAAATTTTTTATTTGTATTCTTTAAAGTTAATGGTGCCAGATGATCTTGCTTAACGTATTGTTCTTTTAAATAGCTTAGCCATACGACTTCTTCAAATGCTTCTGGACTATCAAATGAAACTTTCATTCCATCGCCATGAGCACGTTCGACTTCTTTGGCATCTTTAGAAAATGGCTGTGATATTTTTTTCCAAAATAAAGGCGCTAAAATAAATGGCATATGACGATAGGAAAAAGTACAAAATTCGTCAGTTTTATGTAATAGATCTAGCAGTAGGGTAGTACCAGATCTAGGTAAACCTGTAACGAAAATTTCATTACCTAAATCAATCTTGTTTAGATCTTTGGCATAAATATCGCTTTCCATTTCAGCGACAAATTTTTGTAAGCCTGGAACTGAAAAAGCAAGATGATGTAATGAACGATCTAGAAAATTATAATTTTCTGCGAATGACATTTCTAATCCAAACGTACCCGAGAGTAGCGAGAGTTAAACCAATGATAATAATAATTGAATAAAAATCAGATTCAATCTGCGAAGCCAATGCAGGTTCATATTGAGCTATTGCCCAAAGAATACCAAACAAGACTGCAAATATTAAAATGAATTTACCAATGAATTTGAAAGTAGTACTTAGCATCGTGATTGAGTTAGTCTTCATGAATTTTTCTTTTTCTCTATCACTCATTTTTTTTGATTGCATGACTTTGACAGACTTAGAGGAAAGAGCCATGACAAACTGAGCATCAGCGATTATTTTTAGAAACAAAAATAATTCAACAAAAATAATTGAGATTAGAATTAGAAAAAAATAGTTCATAATTTAGTACACTGTTCGTTATAGATTACAACTCAATTTATTTTTTAGTTTTATTCTTTTTCTGAATCTGAATCATCTTCGTCTTCTAAACTCTCATCATCATCGCCTTTACCAAACATGCGTTTTAATGGATACCAAAACACACCAATGATAGCCATTAAGATAGCACCAACGACACCAACGATGGCGCCGATAACACCTACGCCTAATCCTGGCCCTACGTAAGCTTGAGCATTAGTGGAATAAAGCATGACAACTAATGCTATAAATATAATTGTTTTCATTTAAATAACTCCTACAGCTAAATATGTTTTGGAAATGTAAATTTTTATTTATCTAATCATTCTAGATTGTTCTTTTTTCAAAATGCTATTTTGAACAATTAGGAATTTCCGTAAAATAGTTACTATCAAACCAAATGCCATTGGCAATGTGTTCATTGTAAAGCGGTGAAATAGCTGAAATATTATTATGTTCAAATACTTTATCACCGGTCGCCGTTACTTGAACTGCTCGACCTTCATCAGGAACAATGACTAGTAAATTGCCGTTTGGTAAATATTGGTGTTTGCCTTGAGCGGCAGAATAAAATTTAAAGTCGCCCGCTAATAACTCATTAGTCAATTCATCCGTTGCAGGATCAATTTTAATAATTTCTGAACGACCTAAACCTGAGTTATTACTATAGACTGAAATTTTTCCATCTGCCGTAAAATCAGGATCATGTTGATAAATCCAAGGACCATTTCTAGCCCATTTAATTTCATAGGTTAAGGGATCAACGACGGCTACTAGATGAATACGCCTAAAGCTCATTAAAAGATCACCCGCTTTAAACATTGGGAATTTATCCGCGAGTTCAACTGATAACACGTCAATATCATTAGGGTGAAATAAATCGTACTTTGTTTTGTCGCCAGGTGTCTTATTCCATTTCTTGAAAGGGTAATTCGCTCGCACACTAAATATTCCTGCAGGGGTAGCCGGTGATTGAATTAAATCTTCAACTAATCCTATTTCTGCAAGTGTTTCACCGGTATCTAAATCAAATTGTGACAAGTAGTTGTAATGACCGTAAGCGGTATTATCACCACGCCATGCCCACATAGTATTGCCTAACCCTTTTGTTAAGGAATGATGGTATACGCCTTGTTTAGTCCATATTGGCTGACTACATTGATCGACTCTAGCCATTACATCACCGGAGTCAAATGTAACGACTACTGAGCCATCTTTCAATACGCTGAACGCGTGAGGTGAGTCAGAACCATTTAATGGCCCATCTTCATCCAACTTTAGATAAGACAGATCCCATTCATGAATTTTTTCACCTTTTTCATTTTGAAGCCACGCTGCATAACGGAGTTTATCCCCGTCATATCCCATATATGCGTAATAGCCAGGTTGGACTTTATCGGCTTGATAAGTAACAACTCGCTCTCTTGAAACATGTTTTGGGGCTTTAATAAGTCTGTTAACGGGTACTAATTCACCATAACGAATGAGTGACAACACGCCGCTATACATAGATTCTATGGTTTTAAATGGCCACATCTTAAAATTACCAACAGCCAAACCATAGGTAAATATAGCGCCAGAGATAAGGAAGACCAGAGAGAATAATGAGATCCGCTTGCTGAGTTGTTTGGCGGAAGATTTAGGTTTATTTTTTTTCTTAGACATACTAAAAGAAATCCCTTATTAAAACTTATTATTTTCGCGTAATTACCAGTGAAACTTCAATGGCTTAGAGTAGACTGCAAGTATAACAAAGATATATTTGTTTTTGCTACAGATTTTGGCTTGACGAAATAGATAATAATGCACAAAATGCTTTTATATGA
>CAZRPK010000026.1:0-31933 GCA_964601915.1 uncultured Kangiella sp.
ATTATTATTGAAAAACCTATGTTTATTTTAGTTAACTCATCCATTAGATAATTATCCGACTTTTTTAATTGAAACGTGAGACTGCATTTTAATCTAGGTTGTTTTTTCTTTTTGAAATAATCCTGAGATAATAGAAACAATCAAGCCTATGGCAAATACAGTAACAAACATTAATAAAAAATTGACCGATGGTTTCATAAACATTTCTTTTTGACTTTCCATTTCGGCTATCTGTTGCTCAACAGCTTTCACTGAGAGACCACTATTTTTGATATTATTAATTGAGTACTCATAATAATTATTCATAAATTCGGGATCAATGTAAAGCACATGAACAACGTTATAAATTCCAAACATAATACCTGCGATAAAACTGATACCCGCTCCGATAAGAAATATTTGTTTAAAACCAGTATGCTCGTTAGGAAACTGTTTTTGAAACTTATTTACTGCAACGAAGATCATCATTAAAGAAAAAATCATGGTTGAATAACCAATGATTTCTCCTGTTGCAAAGGTTTCTTCACCGTAACCTATAATCAATCCAGAGATTGAAGGTATCAATACAATGATCGTTCCCGCTAATAATCCATATTTTAAAATAGTCTGTTTCATTTTATAACCCCAATTATTAAAAGACTGCCTCAAACTAACCGATTGACAAGAATATCACAATCATCCATTTTGGCTGCTTTTTTTAAAACAAAGCAGTCATGTATTCACTTTTAGTTCATTGTCATGTATAAAGTCGGCATGAAAATGCCAAAGAAAATTAAACCGTTATACGAAGACGGAATTGTCGACGAAGTTCTCAGCCAATTAATGAGTGGAAAAGAGGCAAAAGTTTATATTGTGCGCTGTGGTAATGACATTCGCTGCGCTAAAGTTTATAAAGAAGCTTCAAAAAGAAGCTTTAAAAAGGCAGTGGAATATCAAGAGGGTCGAAAAGGTCGAAACAGTCGCCGAAATCGAGCCATGGAAAAAAAATCGAGTTTTGGTCGAAAACAGCAAGAAGAAGCTTGGCAAAATGCTGAAGTGGATGCTTTATATCGTTTGGCAGATGCAGGCGTTCGAGTTCCCGAACCATACGGTTGTTTTGATGGTGTTTTATTGATGGAGTTGATTACTGATAGCCAAGGTGATGCAGCTCCTCGTTTAAATGATATTTTACTTAGTGAAGAACAAGCCATTAGAGATCATGCTGTCGTTATGCATGATGTTGCAAAAATGTTGAGCGCGGGTGTGGTGCATGGTGACTTATCAGAGTTTAACGTTTTATTAGATGAGATCGGCCCGGTAATTATTGATTTACCTCAAGCGGTTGATGCTTCTGGAAATAATAATGCTAAAGCCATGTTGGAGCGTGACGTCGGCAATATGACAAATTATTACGCTCAATTCGCCCCTCAACTAGCTAATAGCCAATATGCTCAGGAAATTTGGGAGTTGTATGAAAAGGCTGAACTAAAGAATGATGTGGTTTTAACCGGTCAGTTTGAAGAGAGTGACGAAGAAGCCGATGTTGACGACGTACTTTTACAAATTAAGGCGGCATTTGAGGAAAATGAAGCTCGATTAGAAAGAGAGCGTGAAGCTGATTTAGAATAGTTTATGAATCTGAGCCTATACAACTGGCATTTACGAGATTAGCACCTACGAAACCCGCACCTATGAAAAAAACTCAACTAAATCAAATATCAAAAGAATTAATGCACGTTGGTGAAATGGCTAGCGGTGTGCAACTTACAGTGCCGGTTTACCGATTAAAAAGTTCAGTCAATTCTGCTAAAAAGAAAAGTCCAAGTGTTTATATTCAAGCAAATATGCATGGTGCGGAAGTTCAAGGCAATGCGGTTATTTTTCAACTGCTTGAGCTATTAAAAAGTATTAAGATCAATAGCGATATTACGCTTGTACCTTATGCAAACCCTGTTGCTTGTAATCATAAAAATGGAGAATATACACTCGGTCGATTTGATCCTATTACCGGAGTCAATTGGAATAGGATGTATTACTTTGATGATTCTGTCATCACACCTTTTGTGCAAAAACATATTGAAAGCAGTGATGTTGAAATTGAAGCGAACTTTAAAGCGTTGTTATTAAATGAAATAGAACAACAACTTAACCATAATATTTACGGCTTAACCACAGGCAAACGGATTGCCTTTCAATTACAACGTTTAGCCTATCAAGCCGATATTGTTCTGGATCTTCATACTGGTCCTATTTCCAGTAAGCACCTTTATTGCCCTGAATATTGTCAAAAAAGTGCGAGTTATTTTAATATTCCTCATACCTTGTTAATTCCTAATTCATTTGATGGAGCTCTTGATGAATCGACGTTTTGCCCTTGGTGGTCACTGCAAGAAAAACTCAAAGATCGCGGTCGAGAAATAGATATCAGTAAAGGCTTGTTAAACAAAGAAAGTTTTACCATTGAACTCGGCTCGCAAGAACAAATTGATTTAAAAGTGGCTCATCAAGATGCTTTAAGTATTTTGAGTTATTTAAACCATAAAAGTGTTATTTCTGCAGAGTCTTCCGAGCAATACCAACCTCAATCAATGTGTCGATATGGATGTTATTTAAAAAATTACAAAGCTTTTTATTCGCCAATGGGAGGGATGGTTGATTACTTAGCAGAATTTGGTAAACCACTTCCTGCTGGTAAGCCGTTAGCGAGAATTTTACGCATGGACAATTACGGTGACGGGAAAGCTATTCATAATATTTCCTTGGATCAAGAAGTATTACCCATTTTACATTTTGCTTCTGCTAGCGTTAATCAAGGAACTGAGTTATATAAAGTGTTCAGTCAATATTTTGTTTTGCCAGCGTTATAATTATAAAGTAAATTTGTAATAATTCTGCCGTTGCTTTGTCTATTAACTTAATTGTTCTATTATAATGACTTAAAAGTTCGTCAGCTCCAATGTGTAAGTTCTAATGTATAAATTATAATGTTGGCACTTATACTTCAATTAATATGGAAAATAATCAATGAACAAATTTTTAACTTTGCTAATTAGCCTAGTATCCATTTCAATTATTGTATTTAGTGCATATTCTGAGAGAAATAATGTAGTCATTTTAAAAAGTGATGTACAGACTTTGCAATATGAAGGCAAAGATTGGACACTCAATAATTTGGATGGAAAAGCGATTACATTATCTGATTTTCAAGGGAAACCAACAATGTTGGTTTTTTGGGCAACATGGTGTCCTTATTGTAAAAAACTTTTACCCGGTATTGAGGAGCTACATGAAAAATATCATGCCAAAGGTTTAAAAATACTAGGCGTCAATATTAAAGAAGATTGGAAGCCAGAAGTTTATTGGCATAATTTTGGTTATCAATTTGATACCGTGATTAATGGTGATGAAGTTGCAAAGATATATGGAGTGCGCGGTACGCCAGGAATTGTTTTTATAGCACCGTCAGGTAAAGTGTTAGGCGTTAAATCTTTTTCAGATCCTCATCATCCTTTACTAGAAAAGTTTGTACTCGAAGGTTTGGTTATGATGAACAAATAGCACGTTTTATCCTGTCCTAATGCGGTTATCTTCTTGAAATCGCCAAATACGTATAATTTCAAGAATGTCGGTATCTTTTTTCATTTCTTCAGTTAACGGGCTAAATGGGGCGGCTAATCGGACGATTCTAACCGCTGCATCGTCTAATAATTTGCTTCCAGAGCTATTCATAACGATGACTTGATGAATTGTTCCATTTTTATTTATGGCAACTTTTAAAGTCAAATTGCCATAGATTTTTTCAAGTTTGGCGCGTTCAGGGTAATTTTGATTGCCAATCTGTTCAATTTTTCTACGCCAAGAATCTAAATAAAGGGCGTCTGATGAGCGATGAATCGCTGCTGAGATTTGACGTTTTTTAGCTTTTTTTGCTTGGTTAACTTGTTCATTGTCAAGGTTTGCGATTAAACCGGAAAGTTGATAACTTTTTTCAATTAATGAGGCAGTATCTAAGATTTCTTGTTGAAGGTCTTTTGATTTCTCGTTTGGAGTTGAGTTGTTGTCACCTTGTCTGTTAGTGGCAATAAACTGAGGCGAATTATTTTTTGCCTTTTTTGGTTGAGCTTTTATTTTTAATTCGCTGGAGGTTTTATTAGGATCGTTGAACTGAGCTTTTTCTATAGCGCTTGGCGCTAGTAACGCCTCACTTTCTCCGCTGGCTTCTTGATCTGCTTGACCTATAAAATCAGCCTTTTCAACTTTATCTTTTGCCTCAAATTGAGCGAGAACCACATTGAATGATTTATTTAAATTATTTTTTGAAAGATCAGGTACTTTAAAGCTTACGCCAAACAATAGTAACGAATGAAAGATCACAGCCAAAAATAGACAAAATAATAGTTTGTCTGATTGACTGATTTTAGGCTGTTGTTCTAGCGCGATGGTTCCATCATGATTTTGCATAAAATAAGGTTTTATTGGTTGGGTTCTATTAGTTGAGTTCGGCCAAGGCGATCATTGATTTAATTTAGATTCTATCGCATTCATCAAATCACCAGCGATATTTGTACCAAAAGTGGCATCAATTTCTTTAATACATGTGGGACTTGTCACATTTATTTCTGTCAGGTAATCACCAATCACATCTAAGCCTACAAATAATAGACCTTTTTCTTTAAGAGTGACAGATACTTGCTTGGCTATCCAGTAATCACGTTCCGTGAGAGGGCGAGCTTCACCGCGTCCGCCTGCTGCTAAATTTCCACGAGTTTCGCCTTTTTGCGGTATCCTTGCCAAACAAAAAGGAATGGGTTCTCCATCAACCATTAATATTCGCTTATCCCCATCTTTAATATCACTAATGAATTTTTGTGCCATTGCGGTTTGTTGGCCTAACAACGTTAAGGTTTCAATGATAACGCCAATATTTGGATCAGACTCTTTAACTCTAAAAATTGAGCTGCCACCCATACCATCAAGAGGTTTTAAAATGATATCTTTATGTTCGGCTAAAAAGGCTCTAAAATCGGCTTCATTTCGGCTCACTAAACTGGGTGTACAGCACTGAGGAAACCAAGATGTAAAGAGCTTCTCGTTATGATCACGTAGACTTGATGGTTTATTGACGATTAATACACCTTCTCTTTCTGCCATTTCGAGTAAGTAAGTGGAATAAATGAATTCCATGTTAAAAGGTGGATCTTTGCGCATTAGTACAACATCCATTTCTGATAGAGGAGTTTTGGTAGGCTCGCTGAGAGAATACCAATCGTTTGGATCTTGTTTAACCGTAACTTTTGCTAGGTTTACCATGGTTATACCATTGTCTAGATATAGATCTTTTTGTTCCATATAATAAAGCTCGTAATTACGTGATTGAGCTTCTATCAACATAGCAAAGCTTGAGTCTTTTTTGATGTTTATTTGGCTGATGGGATCCATCAGAATCACTAATTTGTGTGTCATCTTTGAAATCTACTATAGTTATGATTAAGAAAAGTGATCTGATTTATACAAAAACTGATTGGTTTTACCTTTAAGATGTATAAATATTGAGCAATCTTACCAGTGTATTATAGGGACGAGAAACAATTTATCAAGTATAAGGCTATATAAATCAAGGTGTTAAATGCTATATTTAAAGTTAGATCATTAATTTAATCTTTAAAAGATTGATTCTTATCGATTTATTTCTTAAAATTCAGTGAAAGAATAACATTTTTGTTAGGTTAAAAGTGAGTATAATCGATGTGTTGGTTTTAGTGCGGTTTGTGAATTAACCGTTATTTCTAGGAATAAATGAAGAACACACACAGTAAGTTCTTGTGCAATCTATTTAATTAGATAGAATCCCCAAATAAACATGTTTTGTTGGTGGGAGAGGGAAATAGAATGGAAAATAATTTTCAAGGTTTAAAAGCTATGGTAATAGACGATAGCAAAACGATCCGCCGAACAGCGGAAACCTTGTTAAAAAAAGTAGGTTGTGAAGTGGTTACGGCTATCGATGGATTTGATGCTCTCGCTAAAATCACTGATAACAATCCTGATATCATCTTTGTGGATATTATGATGCCACGTTTAGATGGATATCAAACCTGTGCACTTATTAAGAACAATAAAAAATTTCAGTCGACACCTGTCATTATGCTTTCCAGTAAAGATGGTTTATTTGATAGAGCAAAAGGTCGTATTGTTGGTTCTGATGAGTATTTAACTAAGCCATTTAGTCGAGATGAACTTTTAGGAGCTATTTCTAAACATGTGGCTAACGCTTGAATCTTTAATTCAGATTTTAAAAAAAATCTAGGGTTGGAAACGAGAGCGTTAATTGATTTAAAAAAGAATATATGCCTTTAGTTCTGTCTGGATCGATATATTTCGATCCAATAAAATTAAAAAGGAGAGGAAAGTAATAAATGTCTAAAATTTTAATTGTTGATGATTCACCTACCGAAACACATATTCTAACTCAAATGTTAGATAAGAATGGCTATCAAGTTGTTACCGCTGAAAGTGGTGAAGCTGGTGTAGCGGTTGCAAAAAAAGAACTTCCCGACCTTGTGTTAATGGACGTAGTTATGCCGGGTTTAAATGGATTTCAAGCAACGAGACAACTTAAAAAAGAGCCAACTACTGCTCATATACCAGTTGTTATTGTAACTACTAAGGATCAAGAAACGGATAAAATATGGGGAATGAGACAAGGTGCCAAAGATTATTTAACTAAACCTGTGCAAGAAGAAAACCTCATTAATACAATTCAAGCTATACTGGGAAGTTAAATAACCAATGCAAGAATTTACCGATCTAGAAGCTTTTCAATTTTTACAGAAGATAGAATCTCGTAGTATAGAGCACTCGGGAACTTCAACGCGTGAAGAGGAATTAAGTCGGTTTTGGACAGGTGTTGGTTTTCGACTCGCAGGAAGAGAATATTTAGTTAATTTGAAAGAAGTGGCTGAAATTTTATCAATCCCATCTCATACCAAAGTACCAGGTGCAAAAACTTGGGTAAAAGGGCTCGCGAATATTCGGGGGACACTCATGCCTATTATGGATTTACATGGATTTTTAGGAAGAAAAGCACCGTCCTCGCTAAAAAGACAAAGACTACTGGTTGTTAATAAGTCAGGGATCCATTGTGGAGTAATTGTTGATGAGGTTTTAGGTCTCAATCACTTTGAAGATGAACAATGGGTAGAAGATGTTGAAATAGCGGATGAAGCAATGACACCCTATTTAAAAGGCGGCTTTTTCATCGAAGAAAAATTGTGGAATGTATTTAGTTTATTTGAATTGGCTACAACGCCATCATTTAAACAGGTGGCTCTGTAAAGGATAGCTGTGAAAAAACATAAGAACTTGAGTTAAAGTAGCATTGGATTTGTCAATATAAAAGATCGCCAATCACATTTGTGTGAAATGGTGTTTTTAGGAAAAATAAGATATGAGTGCAACAGATAAAAAAAAGAAGCCGGTAGCGAATAAAAAAGCTAATGAGAAATCTCGTGGTGGTGGAACCATTGCTTTATTATTTATTTTCTTAGTTGCCGCGATAGTCAACCTCGGATATGGAGTATTCCAAAGCCAATCGAACCAAGTCAGGTTAACCAAAGCCGGTAACTTGAGGGTTCTTTCTCAACAAGTTGCCAAAAATGCAACGGAAGCATCATCTGGAACACCTCTCGCTTTTGAACTACTTGAGTCATCAATTAAGGAATTTGAAGCTCAATTCAATCATTTATCAAAAGGTGATGAATCTAAAGGCTTAGCGCCATCTCCAGTTACTGTATTAAATAAAGAAGTAAAAATGGTTGGCGATTTATGGCGAGCAATGAAGAATAACGCTGAAAAAGTGAGTGCTGGACGAGAAACCGTTATTAACCTTTATCGAATTCAAAATGAACTATCTGAATCAATTCCTCAAATGGAATATTTATACACTAATGTGCAGGACGTTTTACTTGATATACGAGGAGCTGCTGACCAAGTGATGCTCGCCACTCGTCAATCTTACTATCTAGAAAGAATCATTCGAAGTTTCCAAAAAGTGTTAAAAGGAGCCGATGATGCTGAAGTGGCCGCTGAAAATTTTGGGCAAGATGTAGATCTGTTTGGTGAAATTTTAACGGGCATGATTTATGGCGATGAAATGCTCAGCGTTTCAAAAATTAGCAACGCTGATGCAAAACAGTCTCTGGAGGAAGTTAATAAATTATACGATGATTTAAAAAATAACGTGTCTTACATTATAGCTTCAACCGATGAGTTATTTATAGTTCACCAAGCATCAAAAGAAATATTCACTCAAGCTTCCAGCATGTTGAATATGACTGAATCTCTTCAGAATGCTTATATTAATCAAGCTGATATAAAAGGGTTTGGTCACTGGATATTTTCGGTTATTGCCGGTACGTTTGTTATAATCTTTATTGTTGTTCTATATTTTAAACAACGTGGCGATGACCAAGATAGAAATACTAAGGCTAGAGTTTCGGCTGACCAAGAAAAACTACAAAATGAAAGAAATCAACAAGCGATCATTCGATTACTGGATGAAATGGAAGGGTTGGCGGATGGGGATTTGACCGCAAATGCAACGGTGACAGAAGATTTCACGGGAGCGATTGCCGATGCGATGAATTACACGATTGACCAATTAAGAAGTTTGGTATCGACAATCAAAGATTCGGTTGGAAAGTTATCAAATGCAACCACTGATACACAAAACATCTCGATTGAATTAGCGCAGGCGTCTAGAAACCAAGCGCAGGAAATTACGGGAGCTTCCGCCGCGATCAATGAAATGGCTGTTTCTATTGAACAAGTATCTGCGAATGCATCTGAATCGACAACGGTTGCGGAAAAGTCAGTTGAAATCGCAAAGAAAGGTGGAGAGGTTGTAAGAAACACGATTCAAGGAATGGATACAATTCGTGAACAAATTCAAGAAACATCAAAACGAATTAAACGACTAGGTGAGTCATCACAGGAAATTGGAGATATCGTTTCTTTGATCAATGACATATCAGATCAAACCAATATCTTGGCACTTAATGCTGCGATACAAGCATCAATGGCGGGAGATGCTGGTCGTGGTTTTGCGGTTGTTGCGGATGAAGTACAACGGTTAGCGGAACGATCAGGTAATGCAACCAATCAAATTGAAGCACTAGTAAAAACTATTCAAACTGATACAAATGAAGCGGTTATTTCAATGGAATCAAGTACTGCGGAAGTGGTACACGGAGCGAGGCTGGCACAAGATGCGGGTGTTGCGCTAGAGGAAATCGAAAGAGTATCAACTAGTTTGGCTGACTTAATCCAAAATATTTCTAATGCAGCACGTCAGCAAGCGGCATCAGCTGGGCATGTTTCAAACACGATGAATGTCATCCAAGAGATAACTAATCAAACGTCTGATGGTACATCGAATACTGCAAATTCTATTTCAACCTTGGCAGAACTTGCTGATGAATTGAATAACTCTATTGCAGGATTCAAGTTACCGGATGAAGCTTAATGAAGCTAATAATTGTTAAGAAAATAAATCTGATTAGGATTAGTTAAGGATGAACGCATTCGAAATACCTGAAATGGAAACCAATGAGTTTGTTCAATGGCAATCATTTCTGGAATTAAAGACAGGCATGTGGTTGCCTGAAACGCGTAAATCTTTTTTATTGGCAAGTCTTAACCGTCATATGCGTGAAATGGGAATTAAGAATTATCAAAACTTCTATAGCTTATTAAATGCGGGAAGAGTTTCTAGTTTAGATTGGTCAAAAATAGTGGATTCATTAACTGTCCATGAAACTTGTTTTTATCGAGATGAGAATTCACTCAAATTAGTTTCAAATTATTGCCGAAACAAAGTACAAAAAGGCTTTAGAGAAGAACCTGAAAGTGCTCAACAAATACATCTTTGGAGTGTTGGTTGTTCTACCGGTGAAGAGACCTACTCTCTCTCGGTAGAAATGGATAAGTTAAGTTTTAGTTTATCTGGCTCTCTCGGACAAAAATTCTATTATGGTGTTACAGGAATTGATGTCAGTTACCCATCACTAGCTATAGCGAGGGAAGGAATATATGAGAATAGGAGGCTAGATTCTATTTCTCAAGCGACAAGAAATCACTATTTTGATGCGTTAGATAATGGTTTTTCTCAAGTTAAAGATATTATAAGAAATAGAACCTATTTTATTCAAGGTAACGTTTTAGACTTAGAAAACAAAAAACAGCATTCTTATGATGTTATTTTTTGCCAGAATGTAATGATTTATTTCAGACAAGAGAAAAAAGAAACTATTTTAAAAAGCCTTATTAAAAAATTAAAACCAGGTGGATTGTTAGTGTTGGGGCATGGTGAGTTAGGTAATTTTAAAGCGCATAATTTAATTAAAGTTGATAACAAAAATTGTTTAGCATTTATAAAAAATGAAGGTTTTGCAATTAACAATCAAAAGACATTCAGCAGAATGGAGTTGTCATGACCGACAATTATGATCAATTAGCCCTTAGTTGGGTAAGAAAGGAAATTAATCACTCTCTGAATCAAGCAAAAAAAGGCTTAGAGTCTTTTGTTGATGATAGTCAGGATGAAGCTCAAATTCAGTTTTGTATTAATTGCTTACACCAAGTTCAAGGTACATTGCAAATGCTTGGTTTTGAAGGTGCGGCAAGCCTAGCTACAGAAATGGAAGCGGTGGCTGAAAGTATTGCAAACTCACCTACAAATTCTTTTGACCCAAATGCGACCGTTTTGCGTTCTACTGAAAACTCTTATGAAGTATTGATGAGAGCATTAATACAAATGCCAGGTTACTTAGAAAGGATTGAAGGTGGACAAAAAGATATTCCGGTTATTTTATTACCTTTAGTGAATGAGTTACGTTTAGTCATTAATAAAACCCCAGTATCAGAAGCGGATGTTTTTTCTGCTGAAACTGAAACTGTTGAACCGCCAAAACCTATTCAAGAAGCAACCAAAGTTGATAAAACAAGCCGTTTTCAAGAACACGCAAAAAAATTGCGTGTTCATTTTCAGCGTGGTTTAGCCGATATATTACGCGGAGAGAAAGTTAAAGAAGGATTAGCTAGAGTTCATAACATTCTAGTTAGACTCGAAGCTTTGACTGAAGGTGAGTCTGTTGCCCGTTTATGGTGGATTGCGGATGGTTTTATTTTTGCGATTGCAGAGAAAGGCCTTTATAAGAAAAAACAGTCTCACTTATTATTGTCGCAAATAGATAAACAAATTAAACAGCTAGCAGAAAGAGGCGAGAGCGCGCTTTCTGATGTGATACCAAAAAAACTATTATCCAAATTACTTTATTTTATCGCTCATTCGAACTCAAAGAGTACGAGAGTTTTAAATCTAAAGAAAGAGTTCAAACTTGAAACTGCTTTGCCTAAAAAAGAAGTGATTATACAACAACGAGAGCAGTTAACTCGACCTGATTCAACTGCGATGATTGATGTCATTAGTGCAATCACAGAAGAACTTGATTCTGTCAAAGACCAACTTGATTTGTTTGTAAGATCGAAGACAAAAGATATTTCTCAAGTTAGTAAGCTAGCCTCTTCATTAACAACAATCAGGGATACACTAACATTACTCGAATTGCCAATCCCTCGTGACGTTATTGATCAGCAGTTACAAAGCATTAAAAACTTTTTAGATAAAAATAAGATACCAGATGACGAAGCTGTTATGGATCTGGCGGGTGCTTTACTTTTTGTTGATGCGAATTTAAGTAATTTAGATACAACTAAATATCAAGTGTCAGATAAAAATCAATCTAATACGGAGTTAGGTGAATCTAGAGCAAAAGAAACACATGTTAACGAAGCGACAGAAACTTTAGTTAAAGTTGCAAGAAAGGATTTACAAATAGCAAAAGATTGTATGGTCAATTACATCGCTTCAACTTTTAAAGCTTCGGAATTAGACGATGTTCCTAGAATATTAGATGAAGTGTTAGGTGCAATGAGAATTGTACAGTTTAACGATGTTGCCGATATATTGATAACGGCAAAACGATTTATTGCCGAAAAATTATTAAAAAATGGTATTGCACCGGTTGAAAAACATTTAGATGCGTTGGCTGATATTGTAACAAGTGTTGATTATTATTTGGAAGGTACAGAAGAAGGCAATCTTGATGCAGTGAAAGTAATATTAAGAAATGCACTACCAAGCCAAAGCCTATTGAATAAAGTATTAGAATATTTGGAACATGAAGTTACCACTGAATTAAAGACTGAAAATGATAATACGACATTTGCTCAAGATGATTTGTCTGCACTCGATTCCGATTCAAAAGAGAAAAATATACCGAGTTTAGATAAGGAGCAAAGTCAACAGGCTAATACTGAAGAGTTAGTAATGCCAGAAAAAAATGAAGTGCTTCAGGGGCGGATCGCAGAAGTTGCTCCTCTTTTACATGCTGCAGCTGAAAAGGAAATAGATGAATCTTTAATCGATGATGAAGTTCTTGAAATATTTTTAGAAGAGGTTAATGAAGAAATTGCTTCAATTGAATCGAATCTCCCTAAATGGATTAATGATATAAATGATGTAGTCGTTCGTTCGGATATCAGACGATCTTTCCATACATTAAAAGGTAGTGGACGTCTTGTAGGTGCTAAAGATATTGGTGAGTTAAGTTGGGCGGTTGAAAATATGCTCAATAAAGTCATAGAAGATTCGTTAGTGGCAGATCACACGGTTACTAATTTACTTAATCAGACACTTAGTTTATTACCTCAGTTGATTAAATCATTTTCAGAAAAAGAAACTGATAAAAATTTGGATATTGATTTGATTATTAATAAGGCAAATCATCTTGTAAATGGATTGGATATTTCAGCTTTTGAGGAAGATAAAACCGATTTAACTGATAATGAAATTCTAGCACATGCCGATATACCAACTCTTGTAGATGCGGTTGATTTAGATTCAAAAGATGATTCAATTGATCCAGTATTATTAGAAATATTTGTTAATGAAGCAAAAGTTCACTTGACCGCTATTAATCAGTTTCTTTCAAATGCTTCTGCGGGCTCAAAATTATCAGTGACTGATGATTTAATTAGAGCTTTACATACATTAAAAGGTAGTGCTCACATGGCAACGGTTTCGCTTATTGCACAAATTGTAGGACCACTTGAACAATACGCTCGCTTAACAAAAGGGAATGATGAGTATTTTGAAGACAACGCTGTCGGCGTTTATCGTAATGCTTGTTTAGCGACAACAGAAATTATTGAAAAGCTCCAAAATGCTAAGAGTATAATTTCTAAAGATTACGAAACTATATTGTTTGAGGTTACAAAGTTATCTAGCACTCTAACCTCACACTCTAACAGCGGGGCGTCTAATCTACAAAGGGATCAAAATCTAGTTTCTATCTTTTTAACTGAAGGTTTAGATATTCTTAATGAAGTTACTACCTTACTAGAAAGATTTGTCAGAAACCCTCACGAGTTAAATAACTTGGGTCAAATTTCTTCTGAACTTCATACTTTTAAACGTGGAAGTGAAATGATATCGGTTGATTCAATTCACAAAATTGCTATGGCAACCGAAGCAGTGAGTCGAGTTATTGTTGAATCGCCTGATGATAAAAAAGAGTACTGTCGTCTGACTAATCTCGGAATTAACTCTCTTTCTGGAATGTTAAATAAACTAGCTTCGCAAGAAGATATTAAGACACCATCTGCACTAGTGGATGAGATGCATAGTTGGGTTGCTGAAGTTTCAAGAATCAATGCACCTAATGAGATGGATCAAGAGCTGGTTGAACTATTCGTAGAAGAAGCAGATGAGCTAACTGAAAGCGCATTATCACTGCTTGTAAAGTTTAAAGAAAATTTTAGTCTCGCACCTGTTTTAAAAGAACTGAGAAGAGTCTTTCATACATTGAAAGGTAGTTCTCGAATGGCTGGTGCTATGAATATAGGTGACTTGTCGTACGCGACTGAAGAAATATTTAATGACGCAGTTGATGGTAGAAAAATATTAGATAGCGCTGATTATTTATTGGCTGTTAATGCAAATGATCAATTAATTGAAATGGTGGATGTGTTAAGGCGTTTTAGATGGCCAGAGCCGGCAATAAGCCAAATTAACACTATCAGGCTTCATCTAGGGCAAGAAATGTTGCCAGTAAATGAAACTGAAGTTGTGAAGATTCAAAGTTCTGAACAAACACAAAGCTCTAAGCCGACTGGTATCACCGAAGATATTTCTATTATAGCTGACTTACCTCAAGAAGAAATTATTGTTCCAGAAAATGAAAATGAATTAGTCGCTGATTTGGATGAAAGTTCAGATGATGTTGAAAATATTAAACCTGATAATTTAATAAAACATCAAGAAAAGAAAGAGCGTATCTTTAGTGAAGATATGATTGCACCAGCATTACCACTTATCGTCAGTGATAATGTGCAGAAAATCGATCTTGATGAGGATGGATTAGAAGTATTAGAAATTTACCTTGAAGAAGCAGAAGAACTACTGATAGCGCTTGATGAAGGTTTACATTTATGGGGTGAAAAATTATCTAATCGAGATGCGATTGATACTCTTCAAAGAATTCTTCATACGTTTAAAGGTGGTGCTCGTTTATCTGATTTAATGATTTTGGGTGATTTAACTCATGAAATGGAATCCTATTTTGAAAAAATAAATGCTGGAAGCATCGATGCTGAAGCAAGCCATGTGGAATTTCTATTACGTGGTTATGATACGATTGAGAATTTGATTGAAGAAGTGAAATCTAAAAATCAAATGACAGTTCCTGAAAAATATTTGTCAGAATTAAAACAGTTAATTGATGGTGTTGACCCTGCTCAATTTGTAGAATTTGAGCAATCATCGGATGCTGTAGACAGCACGGACACTGTTTCGGTCGAAAAAGTTGAAACTGTTTACGAACAAAACGAAGAGAAAGTTTCTTCAACGTCTAAATCAGAAACAAAATCATTTGATACTTCCGATGTGGTTTCCTTTGAAGAACATAAGAAGATTCGCGAATTAGAACAAAAAGCGGTAACGGCAGATATCGTTAGAATTGATGCTAAACAATTAGAAGATTTAACAAATCTTGCCGGTGAAACTAGTATTTTCCGTTCACGACTAGAACAACAGATGTCAGTATTACGGAACAATTTAGTTGAAATGAGTTCCACCGTTGACCGATTGAATGATCAACTTAGAAATTTAGATATTGAAACCGAAGCACAAATTTCTTATCGACGAGAAATAACCGGTGGAACGGAATATGATGATTTTGATCCACTTGAAATGGATCGGTATACCAGACAACAAGAACTAACGCGTAGTTTAAGTGAAAGTGCTGGCGATTTGATGAATCTAAAAGATACTCTGGATTCATTAACATCCGATTCAGAAACATTGTTATTACAACAAGGTCGAGTTAATACGGAAATGCAAGAAAGTTTAATGCAGACACGTATGACACCTTTTGAAAGTTTGGTTCCACGATTGCGTCGTATGATTAGACAAATTAGTACCGAGCTAGGTAAAACAGTTTCACTCTCGATTAGTGCTGATGGTGAAATGGATCGAAACGTACTTGAAAGAATGATCGCTCCTCTAGAGCATATGCTCAGGAATGCGATGGATCATGGGATCGAGTCGCCAGAAAAAAGAAAACTACTAAACAAACCGGCATCTGGAAAAATAGCGATTTCTTTATACCGTGAAGGCAGTGAAGTATTCATTAAAATCAAAGATGATGGTGGAGGCTTAAATTTAGAAGCGATAAAAAATAAAGCTCTTGAAAGAGGCTTAATTACTGAATCATCTGAATTAAGCGACAATGAATTAAGGCAATTAATTTTAGAAGCTGGTTTTAGTACCGCTGCTAAAGTAACGCAAATATCCGGCCGCGGTGTTGGTATGGATGTTGTTAGCAGTGAGATTAAACAGCTCGGAGGTATAATCGAAATTGATTCTGAAGAGGGTGTTGGTTCAACTTTTACCATTCGGTTGCCATTTACAGTATCGGTTAACCATGCGTTGATGGTACTTATTGGCGAAGACATTTATGCAATACCTTTAGCTAATATCGAAGGTATTGTGAGAGTTAGCCCTTATGAACTAGATGAATATTATAACGATAGAGAAGCTAAATTTGCTTATGCAGGGATAGACTATTCTATGTATTACTTAGGGCAAATGTTAGATCGGAAAGCTTCTCATCAAATAACTAATCATACTCAACCATTACCTGTATTATTATTGCACGGAGCCGATCATCCCACAGCTCTTCAGGTTGATGAATTATTAGGAAGTCGAGAAATTGTTGTAAAATCCGTTGGTAGTCAATTAAGCTCTGTCAGTGGAATTTCTGGCGCTACAATTCAAGGGGATGGACGAGTTGTACTTATTTTGGATATGCCTGCACTAGTTAGAAGAGTTGATGCTACGATTACAGAAGAGCCATTAATCGTTAAGGACTATATTGAAGAGGTAACTCCTAAGGTGATGGTTGTTGATGACTCAATCACTGTAAGAAAAGTAACCACTCGATTACTAGAACGACACGATTATGAAGTCATAACTGCAAAAGATGGTGTTGATGCTGTAACAGTATTAAATGATGAAATTCCTGATGTGATGTTACTCGATATTGAGATGCCAAGAATGGATGGCTTTGAATTAGCCACAATTATTCGTCATGATGAAAGGCTTAAAAATATACCAATTATAATGATCACCTCACGTACTGGTGAGAAGCACAGAGATAGAGCAATGACTATCGGTGTAAATGAGTACATGGGGAAACCTTATAATGAAACTGATTTAATAGAAATGATCAATAAATTATTAAATGAAATAAAGCAAGCGAACAATCAGCTAAATGATAACCAGAATAAACTTACTTGAGGTAAATTGTGAGTAATTTATCTATCGGTTTGGTCTCTTCCGAAGACCAAGAAAGTAAAACGCTGGTTACTTTGCTACAAGAGCAAAATATTGATGTCATCTATCATTTATCTCCCGAAGATATTCTAATTGAACATACTGAATCCAAAGACATCAACGTCTGGTTACTCAGTGTTGATGATGACCATTGGCATGATAATATTGATACGTTATTAGATGAATCTGATGCATCCATTTATTTTAATGAGCCGGGTTCATTATCCAAAGAAGAACACCCAGAGTATTGGTGCAGAAATTTAGTGAGTCGTTTGTATGAAGTTTCAGGTCTAGAAAATCAAATTGCAGGAAATCAACTACCAGATAAGCACCTACCTTTAACTGAGTCAGTAAATTCTTTATCCAAATCTGCGGAGTCGAATCTAGACAAGCCAGACTTAAATAAACTAGAGACAGTTGAATTCGATACAGTTGAGTCAGATGCTAGCATCTCCATTTTAGACTCAGCATTAGATGAATTGTATACAACTAGTGTTGGATTACCAAGTGATGTTGCAGCAGAACTTGTGAGTGAATTAGAGGATATATCACCACAGTTAAATCCCCTAAGCGGTAGTGTAATAATTGATCATGAATCTATCGATATTACATCTGTAGAAAAAATTGATTTATCTAATGACGTTACTTTTGAAGACATTGATTTGACGGAAAAAGAACTGTTAACTGAAGAAACATTCGACTTTCTTGATGCCGCGATAATCAGTCATGAGAAGAGCAATCTGGAAAAAAATGATGTCATTGAAGATATTCAAGTCGTAGAAGGAATTGAAGCCCAAGATGTTTTAGAAAAAGAAATATCATATTCTGATAATCAAGAAAAGATTAAATTAGATTTTAATAAACCGCAAATTTCTTTAAGCAAAGATAATGATTTTGATACAATAGATTTTTCTAGCCTAGCAATGCCTATTCTTGAATCTGCAAGAGATGATGATTTAGTCTCAGTTCAATCAGAATACTCATTAGAAGAGGATGAACCAGAATCATCTGGCGATGAAATTGCGTTAGCGACTACAAAAGAGTATGACGATGCTCACGAATTAAAATTAAAAGAACATCAAAATCTTGAAGCACCCATTGCAGATCTAGGCTCTGATCTTAGTGTTGAGAATTTAGGTAGTGGTGTAAAAACAATAGAAGAGGCACTTCAAGAGCAAGAAAAAGAAGAGAGTTTTGATGAAGAAATTGAAGGTCTCAATATTGATTTCTCTTTAGAAGATAATGAACCCGTACCAGCTCAAGGTAGGGCTGAATTTATTGTAGAAGAAGATGAATTAATTAGTGAAGAACTCAATGACGATGAAAAAATCTCTCTTATAGATGAAAAATTAGAACTCACAGGATTGAGCTTAGAAAATGGGAAAGAAGTAGTGTTTGAACGAGCTAATTTTTTAGAAGATGAAGAGAAAGAACATACTTTAGAGAATGATGTTTCTTCTATAGAATATGAGCAAACTCAATCAAGTTTAACCGCGGTGAATAATCAACTAGGTGGACTTTCTTTAGAGTCAAAAGAAGAAATTATAACTGGGCGCGCTGTTTTTATTGAAGAAGAATTAGAGGATGATGCTCCATCATCAAAAGAGAATGCTCACGACAAGTTATTGAGTAATGCTTTAGGAAATATTGAATTAGCGTTAGAAGGTGATAGTCAAATTACAGAAAAAGCTAGTTTTGATATTGATGAAACAGTCATTGAATACGAATCGCCTCACGATATTACTCGCGAGAGTGGTAAAATTGAACCATCAAGGAATCTTGAGAAATCGTCTAATCTAGTTAAAGAAATTGATGTTGATTTAGATAATTTTGATGATATTTCATCGGAGGTTATTGAAGATATTGAAACGGAAGCAGAATTAGTTTTTGAAATTCCAATGTTGGAAGATACCGCAACTGATATAGATTTTAATTTGGACGTAGAAGAATTGATTGCTCCAACTTTAACCCCCTGTTGGATTATTGGCGCATCTTTAGGCGGTCCAGCCGCAGTTAAACGTTTTATTCAAAACATACCAGCGAATATTAATGCAAGTTTTATTGTTGTACAACATATAGATGAAAATTTTTTACCAGTACTCGCTGATATTTTAACCAGTAGTAGCCATTTTGAGGTTAAGGTTGCCAGCGGTAGCAATTCCTTAACCCCTGGAAGTGTATTTTTAGCACCCTTAAAAGGTAAGTTGACTTTTCTGAGAGATGGATCAATGCTTGTTGATCATTCTCAAAGTTGGAGTGTGCCTTATTCCCCTTGTATTGATGATGTCATAGAAAGTATTTCATCGGTTTATGCAGACAAATGTGGCGCTATTATTTTTAGTGGAATGGGGCAAGATGGTTATCAAGGTGCTAAAAAATTAAATGAGGTTCAGGGTGAAGTCTGGGCACAGTCGGTGGAAACATGTGCCAATGCATCTATGCCTCAAGCAATTATAAATGCGGGATTAGCAAAGGTTGTAGCAACTCCAGAAATGTTGGCTGATAGATTAGTAAAAAAACTTGGTAGTATTTAATAGTGGTTTATTTTTGTAAAATATGATGAAAAATATATAGGACTTTAAAATGGCTAATTCAAAATCAACAGGTGCGGATTCATCAAATTCAAACTCTGAGGTCTATAGTTTAATGATCCCAACAATTAATAGTCATATCCTTTTGCCTAATTTGGGTGTAGCAGAAATTGTTCCTTATAATAATGTTGAATTATTTGTACAAAGTGATAACAAAGCGAAATGGTTTTTAGGATATTTATTATGGAGAGGTATGAACATTCCTTTAATCTCTGTTGATATTATTGGTGGAGCAAAAGATGCTCAAGCAAACAAACGTTCTAGAATTGCGGTTGTTCATACATTAAATGGTAGTCACGACACACCTTACTTAGCAATTGTAGTACAAGGTATTCCCAGACTTTCTCATGTAACGGCAGTAAATATTCGTTTTATACCCTCTAAAAATCTAGTTGATTCAGAAAAAATGCAAGTTGAAGTCGATTCTATTTCTGCTTCAATTCCAGATTTAGATAGATTGGAAGAGATGGTGATAGAAGAGCTTGCAACTGAAGTCTAACCAACCATGGTTTTTGAAAAATTAACTCAAATTTCAAAACCAATTTTATGGAGTAGCTTTCTATTAGGTGTGTTGTTAAGTTGGTCGGTACTTTCAGGAGATAACCTTGGGCGAGTTAACTTACTCTATTTGATTATTTTATATGTTATTTTTCCTTGTTTTACTTTAATCTATTCATTTATATCTTATTTTTACTCTCCGCTTCAACTGGGATCATTTTCAACGCTAATCATTTCAGTTATTCAAAACAATCATTTTATATTTACAAAATATAAGAAAGAGTATTTAAAACTTCCACAAAGCGACTCTCTTAAACTCACTCTATTTTATTTTAGTCAATTGGCTGCAATGAGTTTTAGTGTGGCGAGTTTATTAGTACTTTTTATTTTATTAATTACGACAGATGTACATTTTATTTGGCGAAGTACATTGTTAAATTCGGAACATATATTGAATGTTTTAGAGTTGATTGCAATTCCATGGCAATTTTGGCAAGGCGCTCAACCTAACCTTGAGTTAATTTCGATTTCTCAAGACAATCGCCTACTCAATGAAGTAATCAATCAATCTAACTCTTTATCGGTTAACTTGTCTTCATCAAATTGGTGGAAGTTTGTTTTAGCGGCACAATTATTTTATGCCTTTCTAACACGCTTTGTTGTTATCATGCTTTTGAAGACTAACTTTAAGATGAGATGGAAAAAGAGAAACTTAGCTGAAAATAAAAATTTATTTGACTCTAAAAATAACGAAAAACAAAATAAAACAATGTCTCAACTTTATAAATTGAGTGCGAAGGATATTTCGCAAAATTATGCTATTAATAACTGGGCAAATATCCCATTTCCTTTGTTAGAAGATATTAGAATGAGTCTAACAGGGCAGAGCGATAGTATTTTCAATGCAGGTCCTAGTGCAACTGATAGTGAACGTTTAATAGCTGAACGTTGGCGAGAAACACAATTAATAATCGTAAAAAGTTGGGAACCTCCGTTGGCCGAACTGTCGGATTTTATGCAAAATTCAATGGGATATATTCTGCCTTTAGATATCAGAAATGAGACTGTCGTTGAGGCGAGAGATTTTCACTTACAGGAGTGGTTTCGTTTTGTAGATAAAAATACTCAATGGCAAGTTTTATTAATACCTGAATTATCACATAAGATGATAGTGAATAAACCACAATGAATAAAGATGGAAACTTTAGTTCAAAATTCCGTTCATCTTTCGCCGTGGTTGGACATCCCAATAAAGGTAAATCTTCAATTGTATCAACCCTTGCCAGAAATGATTCCATTCAAATATCTAGACAAAGTGGGACAACAAAAACATCAAATCAGTACCGAATAGATACGGGTAATGGCGGTTTTGACTTAATCGACACGCCAGGATTTCAAAGACCTCGAAAAGTTCTAAAATGGTTGAAAATAAAAGCGAAAAGTGCTGATCAATATGCTGATGCGATTAAAACTTTTGTTAATGATGAATTGTGCAAACAAAATTTCCCAGATGAAGTCGAATTACTTTCCCCACTAGTTAATGGCGCTGCAATTCTTTATGTGGTAGATGGTTCTCGTCCTTATGGCGCCGAATATGAAACGGAAATGGAGATTTTAAGATGGACTGGTAGACCTAGCATGGCACTTATTAATCCAATAGAAAGTGATGAATATGTTGTACCTTGGCAGAATGCTTTAAACCAATTTTTTAAAGTGGTTCAGATTTTTAATCCTATGAATGCTGACTTGAAAGAGCAAGTCGCGTTACTAAATACATTTGCGCTTTTAGAGCCAAAATGGAAAGATAATCTGGAGTTAGTTATTTCAGATCTCAAAGAACAAGAACATAGTCTCATGCGACAAAGTATTGGGATATTGAGCGATCTATTAGTTGAATGTTGTAGCTACCAATTTCAACAAAAAGTATTTAGTAAAGAACAAGCGGAATCAACTCAAGAATTTTTAAAGATTCAATATAATAACTATCTAATTAAGAAAGAAAAACAAGCTCACCATACTTTGTTAGAGATATTCTCTTATCATCAAATACTAATTGATAAAGAAGAGTTGAAAATTGCGCCCGATCTATTTGATACAGAACAATGGTATTTGTGGGGCTTAAATAAAAATCAGTTAGCAGTTATAAGTACAATGGCAGGAGTTGCAACCGGTGCAGTAGTCGATATGGCATTAGCCGGAAGTAGTTTTTTATTGGGTGCTATTGGGGGCGGGGTATTAGGGTTTACTAGTGCATTTCTTGGCTCTGATTATATTGGTAAGATGAAATTAAAAGGATTACCATTGGGGGGCTATCTTGCTCAGCAAGGACCGATTACCGATTTGAATTTTCCTTATGTTATTATTGGACGATTTTTATATTTGTACGAGCAATTAAAAAACAAAAATCATGCGGATAGAAATGATGTTGAACTAAATACTTTAGAGTTATCGAAAAAGGTTAAAGCACTGAAAAAAGAAGACGCAAAACAATTGCATAAAGCTTGTTCCTTATTAACAAAGCAAAAAATAGCCACCGACTTAAAACCTGCATTAAAAATTCTTTTTGATAGCTTGTGAATATGGGAATAAATAGATTAATCGAAAGATTAATAGAACAAAAGAATTAAAATGGGGAAATTAAAATGAAAAAGATAAAAAATGAAGCCCAATTGAGTAAAATAGCCGTGGTTCTAGGTGAAAAATATGCAATGAATCGAGGCTTTAAAAACTTTGGAGCCACAGATTCTGCGAATCAAAAAATTGAGAGTCTTTATCGCCTTCTAGTATCAGATAAGCTAATTCAGCCACTAGCAAAAGACCAAGAATCTCTTATCAATATGAAACATAAATTGGCTATTTGGGTATCAAAAAAATTGCCTGAAAACCATCCGTTACTAAAATAATTTGGATTTATTAATAAGTGTAATTAGATAATAACCAAAGCATAAAATTATACCAATAATAAAAATAAACGATGCAAATATTTATTATCAAGACTTCGATGAAAGTAATTCAAAAGAAACGATCGTATTTGTACATGGCTTGTTATGGGATAATGAAATATTTTCTCCACAAATTGAGTCATTAAAATTACGGTACCGATGTATTACATTTGATTTTAGAGGGAAAGGAAAAAGTGAGTCAGCGGAATCAGGTTATGATATGGGGAGCTTGGCGCTTGATACTAAATTCTGACGGATCCCCATGAATATCACCTTAAATCATCTATTCGAACGACGAGATCCGACAGCGTTTTAATTGTAGTAAAAACTGAGAGAAAGTTATGAGTGAGAAAAAAAATACGTCTGAGAAGAAAAAAACTACAGTCGAAACCAAAATTAAAAACTCCTCTTCAAAGAAGTCGGTTGTAAAACAAACTGTCGTCAAAAAAACAGTTGCAACTAAAAAACGAAGTATTAAGAGTAAAGAAGATCGAGTTGCTGTGGTGGCAGGTTTAAGAACCCCTTTTGCACGTCAAATGACTCATTTTAAAGATATGAATGCGATAGCTATGGGGCAAATGGTTGTATCAGAAATGCTAAACCGTTTTGATATTGATTTAGCATTAATTGATCAAGTTGTCTTTGGACAGGTCTTGATCCATCCTGAGGCGCCTAATATTGCTCGTGAAATTGTATTAGGAACTGGAATGAATGTTTCAACCGATGGTTATAGTGTTTCCAGAGCTTGTGCAACTAGCTTTCAATCTGCAGTCAGTTTAGCAGAAGCTATCAAAGCTGGCAGTGCGAAAATTGGTGTCGCAGGTGGCGCAGATTCTTCTTCGGTAGTGCCAATTGGAGTAACTAAGAAATTAGCAAGACTATTATTAGCACTCTCTAAGGCGAAAACATTCGGACAAAAAATGAAGTTAATTGGTCAAATAAGACCGAACGATTTAGCACCTGTTCCGCCATCAGTAGCAGAATATTCCACCGGTGTTACTATGGGACAAAATGCAGAGCAAATGGCGCGAGATCATGGTATTTCAAGAGAAGAGCAAGATGCATTAGCACACCGCTCACATACACTTGCTGGTATAGCTTGGGCTGAGGGTAAATTAACCGATGAAGTGATGACAGCCTATGTTGCACCATTTACCAATGCACTGTCGCAAGATAATAATGTTCGAGCTGATTCGACACTAGAAAGCTATGCTAAATTAAGCCCCGCTTTTGATCGAAAAAATGGGACGTTAACAGCCGCAAATAGCACCGGTTTAACCGATGGTGCGTCGGCTATATTGATGATGAAGGAATCTCGAGCTAAAGAGCTAGGTTATGAGCCACTAGGATATATTAGGAGTTATGCTTTTGCGGCAACTCAGGTTGAAAAAGACATGCTAATGGGTCCTTCTTATGCAACACCTATTGCGCTTGATAGAGCTGGAATAAAATTAAAAGATTTAACTTTAATTGATATGCATGAAGCATTTGCAGCACAAACTCTGTGTAATGTTAACGCCTTTGCAAGTAAACAATTTGCCAAAGAAAAATTAGGAAGAAGCCAAGAAATTGGAGAAATCGATATGGATAAATTTAATGTATTGGGTGGCTCCTTGGCATATGGTCATCCATTTGCAGCCACTGGTACTAGAATGATTACGCAAACATTACGAGAGTTAAAAAGACGTGGTGGTGGAACTGGACTAACAACCGCTTGTGCCGCGGGTGGACTTGGTGCGGCCATGATTCTAGAGACAGAGTAAGTTAGAGTTAGCCAGAATAAACAAGAAAAAATAAGTATCGTTTTTCGTCAATGATGATATTGAGCGTCTGAAAAAATTGGAGCATTTTAAAATGACAAAGAACAATCAATCAGCTTTTAGTTTAGAGATTAGTGATAACGGCATTGCATGGGTAACGCTTGATGTGAAAGGTGAGTCTCAAAATACTTTACGTTCAGAGTTCGCAGAAGAATTTGAAATCATATTTTCAAGTATTAAAGCTGAAACATCAGTAAAAGCAATGGTGATTATTAGTGCGAAAGAAAAATGTTTTATTGCAGGGGCAGATATTAATATGCTTCAAGATTTAAAGACTAAAGAAGATGTGATATCGGTTGCTAACACTGGGCATGAGTTATTTGCTAAAATGGAACAACTCGATATGCCAATTATTGCAGCGATTAATGGTTCTTGTTTAGGCGGTGGTTTGGAGCTGGCAATGGCTTGTAGTTACAGAATATCAACGGATGATGTGAGTAGTCGCTTTGGTTTGCCTGAAGTGCAATTAGGTCTATTGCCCGGCGGTGGCGGGACGCAAAGACTGCCTCGTTTAGTTGGTATTGCTTCGTCATTAGATTTAATGCTCACGGGTAAACAATTGATCGCTAAAAAAGCGAAATCGTTAGGTATTATTGATGAAGTGGTCGCAAAGGCTAATTTAAGAAAAGTAGCTGAAAAAATGGCGCTAAAATTAGTGGGTAAAGATAAACGAGTGACAAGTGAACTCAAACTAAAAATGCAACTTAACATGTTAATGTCTGTCGTTGGATTACAAAAATTAGTACTGGAAACCACTCAGGCAGGTCAAAAAATAATTTTTGATAAAGCATTAGAAGCAGTTAATAAAAAAACCATGGGTAATTATCCATCACCAGAAAAAATTATAAATGCCGTTCAAGTCGGAATGAATCAAGGTTTTGATGCAGGGTTAAAAGAAGAAGCAAAAGGGTTTGCCGAATTAGTCATGTCACCTGTAGCAAAGCAGTTAATGAATATCTTTTTTGCCAGTAATGAACTTAAAAAAGATAGTGGCGTTGATGGTGATGTTGAGCTTATGCCAATTAGTCGGGTTGGGATTTTAGATGGCGGATTGATGGGGGCTGGTATTGCTTACGTTACTGCGGACAAAGCAAAGTATAAAGTGAGAGTTAAAGATCAAGATACTCAAGGCGTTAACCACGCACTTAAATATTGCTGGGAGCTGTATAAAAAAAGAATCAAGCGAAAACAGTTAACGGTAACAGCAGCAAACAAACGTTTTTCTCAAATTACAGGCACAACTGATTACCAAGGATTTAAACGTTGTGAGATTGTGATAGAAGCGGTTTTTGAAAGTCTAGAATTAAAGCAGCAAATGATAAAAGATATTGAAGAAAATTGTGGCGATAATGTAATATTTGCTTCCAATACTTCATCGATCCCTATCACAAAAATTGCGGAAGCGTCTAAATATCCAGAAAATGTGATTGGATTACATTATTTCTCTCCAGTAGAAAAAATGCCTTTACTAGAAATAATTATAACTGATAAAACTTCATCGGAAGTTATTGCAACTTGTGTTGAATTTGGTAAAAAGCAAGGTAAAACAGTGATAGTTGTTAAAGACGGCACTGGTTTTTACACTAGCCGGATAGTTGGACCATTTGTTAATGAAGCGGGTCATTTAGTCTCTGAAGGTGTGGCAATTGATAAGATTGATAATGCGCTTAAAAAAGCAGGTTACCCTGTTGGCCCTATTACTTTATTAGATGAAGTCGGAATTGATGTAGGGACTAAAATTGCGCCAATCATGGCTGAAGAGTTTGGTGATAGAATGTTGCCACCCCCTTTATTTTCTAAACTTGCAGGTGATAATAGAAAAGGTCGTAAAAACAAACGAGGCTTTTATGACTATAGTGGAAAGAATAAAAAGAAATCCGTTGATCAAAGTATTTATACCTTATTAGGTGTCACCCCAGACAATCAAATGGATGATAAAAAAATAGCCGAGCGCTGTATTTTACAAATGGTGAATGAATCCATTTTATGCCTACAAGAAGGTATTTTGAATAGTCCAAGAGATGGTGATATAGGCGCCATTTTTGGATTAGGCTTTCCGCCATTTTTAGGTGGCCCTTTTCGATATGTCGATTCTCTTGGAGCAAAAGTGGTTGTCGAAAAAATGCGAGTACTTAGAAAAACTTGTGGAGAAAGGTTTGAACCAGCAAAAATGTTGGTTGATATGGCTGAGAGTGGTGAAATTTTCTATTAAATAATAGTGGCATATTTAATATTTTCATTTATGATGCGCGGATGAAAATGTTGGTCATTATATTTATTCTTTTTTCTGACTCTGTAAAATCTGCCGATTGGTATTTTGGACTTGGTGAAATTTATCAAGCTGACGAGTTAGGTCACAGGATGTACTCTGTTTCTCGTGAGGAAGCTCGATGGAAATTTGGAATTAGCTATTGGGATTCCTACCCAAAAACTGCATGGTTGCCTGAGCATCCAGAATGGGGAGTAGAATATGTTGATTCACACTATATGTTAGCAATCGTTAGAACCTTGTTTCAATACAAAGTAACCAATGAACTTGAGTTCTATTTTGATTTTGGTCTAACCTATACTTCTGAATTATCAAGCGTAAATTCGAGTGATTTTAATTTTCAAGAAAATTTAGGCTTTGCTTATAAGAATTTAAGACTTTACCTGCGTCATACATCAAATGCGAAGATCAAATCACCTAATCGAGGTGAAGATGCCTTAGTCATTGAAGTAGGGTTTAATTTGTAACATTTGTAGCTGTTATTTGCACAAAGTCTAGGTAAAATCTGTAATATTCCAGTTGGCTTCTAGAGTTTAGACTTTTCATGTTAGATCAAATCAAAGTAATCCTTTCCCATACCACTCACCCTGGCAATATTGGTGCAACCGCGCGAGCTATGAAAGTGATGGGATTGTCAAAACTTCGATTAGTTAACCCCAAATATTTTCCCAGTGCAGAGGCAACTGAAAGAGCTTCAAAAGCTTCGGATTTATTAACCAATGCGGGAGTTTTCAAATCAACTGAGGATGCAATCACTGATTGTCGATTAATTGTTGGTGCTAGTGCTCGTACTCGTTCACTCTCTACGAGGTTAGTTACACCAAGAGAACTAACTGAAATAATTGGAACCAATCCAGAAAATACTCCAGTAGCGCTTCTTTTTGGCACTGAAAATTCTGGTTTAACCAATGAAGAACTCCATCTATGCCATTATCAAGTTTATATACCAACTAATTCTGACTATTCCTCCTTGAATTTATCCCAAGCAGTCCAATTAATAGCCTATGAAATGAGGCTCGCTTTTTCCAAAGTGCAACAATTACCAGAGCAGCGAGTCATAGATAACGAAAGAGTAATCAGTCGAAATCAACTCGATGGTTTCCTCAATCATTTAAAAGATGTGATGGTCAATGTTGGGTATTTAAATGTTACTCATCAAAAACAAATTGATAATCGTTTAAATCGTTTGTTTAGCCGTGTCGATATGACAGAAAGTGAATTTAAAATCCTAAGAGGTTTTCTTTCGTCTATTGAAAACAAGTTAAATTAGTTGAAAAAAATCCAGAATAAGTTTTAGACAAAAGTTCAATAGGATAGATATGCTTAATAAAATTAAACGTCGATTACAAGAAGATATACAAAGCGTATTCGATCGTGATCCTGCTGCTCGAAGTACGCTAGAAGTATTACTTAATTATCCAGGATTACATGCTATCTGGTGGCACAAAGTAACACATGCGTTATGGAACAAAAATTGGTATGGCTTAGCAAGATTTATTTCTACGTTTGTGCGAGCCATTACTGGCGTAGAAATTCATCCTGGTGCAAAGATTGGGCGACGCTTTTTTATTGATCATGCAATGGGTGTTGTGATTGGAGAAACCGCTGTTATTGGCAATGATGTGACTCTTTATCATGGTGTGACTTTGGGTGGGACGTCGTGGGACTCTGGTAAAAGGCACCCGACACTTGAGGATAATGTCGTTGTAGGCGCTGGAGCAAAAGTGTTAGGTCCAATTACCTTACACAAAGGCGTAAAAGTTGGCTCAAATGCCGTCGTGACAAAAGAAATTCCAGAAGGTGCAACAGTTGTTGGTATTCCTGGACACATTATTGATGGAGATTGCCAAAAGCCAAAAACGAATAGAGAAAGAGTTGAGCAGCTAATAGGATTTGAAGCTTACGGAGAGAGCGAACAGTGTTATGATCCTGTTTCACAAGTGATTTCCAGTATACTTAGGCACTCTAGAGGTGTTGATCAACAGATGCAGTTATTGTTAAAAGCTTTAGAAGACAAAGGAATTAATGTTGATCCACTAGAAATACCAAGTATCAACGCTAGCGATTTTCTAGTTGAAGCAGAAGATATCAGTGATGTAAAACCAATCAGTGTGAAATCAGGCGAAAAGAAATAAAAAATGAAACAACCCATATATTTAGACTACGCAGCTACTACTCCCGTTGATCCAATTGTAGCTAATGCCATGATGGATTGTTTAACTCTTGATGGTCAATTTGGAAATCCTGCATCACGCTCCCACCGATTTGGATGGCAGGCGGAAGAGTTAGTTGATATCGCGAGAAATCAAGTGGCGGATCTTATCGGAGCCGATCCTAGAGAAGTCATTTGGACGTCAGGTGCAACAGAGTCTGATAATCTAGCTATCAAAGGTATTGCCGAAGCAAACGGTAAAGGTCATATCATCACTAGTGCTTTTGAACACAAAGCTATTTTAGATTGTTGTGCTTATTTGGAAACAAAAGGTTTTCAAGTAACCTATTTAATGCCTAATTTTAATGGGGTTATCTCTGCAGAACAGGTTGAGTCAGCCATTCAAAAGAATACTAAATTAGACACGATATTAATCACCATAATGATGGTTAATAATGAGATAGGTAGTATACAGCCCATTGCTGAAATTGGAGAAATCGCCAATAGAAATAATATCTTATTTCATGTCGATGCAGCTCAAGCCGCCGGTAAAATTCCGATTGACTTAAAGACTCTTAAAGTTGATTTTATGTCATTTTCCGCCCATAAAATATATGCGCCTAAAGGGATAGGCGTTTTATATGCCCGAATCAATCAGCAACCTAATATTGAAGCGCAAATTCATGGTGGCGGACATGAAAGAGGATTACGTTCAGGCACTTTGGCAACTCATCAAATCGTTGGTATGGGATTAGCTTTTGAGATTGCTAGAAAAGAGTTACAAGCAAATGAGCAACACGTATTTGAATGTAAGCAACTTTTTATGGAAGGTATTCTTGGGGTTAAAGGAATATCGGTGAATGCTGGTATCGAAGGTCATAAAACAACCGAAAAAATGGTTTCAGGTATCATTAATCTTCAATTTGAAGGCATCGATAGTGAAATGCTAATTATGGCATTTAAAGACCTCGCTATTTCATCCGGTTCAGCATGTACATCGGCGAGTGTAGAACCTTCGTATGTGCTTAAAACGCTCGGATTGTCTAATTCAGCCTCTCATAGTTCATTGCGTTTTTCTTTTGGTCGATTTACCACCTTGGATGAGGTCAAAAGCGCCATTAAAGTAGTCAAAAATGGCTATCAACGCCTTAAAGAAATGTCTGTAGATTAGTGAATACCTTGAACCTAGGTTGAAATAGACTACAATTTGAGCAGAGCGTACTTACTATACAAATTCAGGGATAATAAATATCCAAATATTTTCGAATAAAGGCTTGTATTTTTTTTAAAATAACGGATAATGCGCTCCGCATCGGGTCGTTAGCTCAGCCGGTAGAGCAGTTGACTTTTAATCAATTGGTCGGGCGTTCGAATCGCCCACGACCCACCATATACCAAAGCCTCCAGAGATGGGGGCTTTTTTATTTGCCTAACAAAACAAGTGCCTAACAAATTTCATTGTTTTTTGCTCTTTTGACTGATTGGTGTTGTCGTATACACTGTAATTAATCCTTTTATATAGCGTAAATCTTATAAACCTTCAGCGAAATACGCACCATGTTTATAGGCTGATGCACCATTTCGTCTGGATACCAAAATATAAGCATACAGTATTTGTAGAGCCTCAACGTGAAACAATAAAAGTCATAATTCAGATTCAGGAAAAGTTAAAACAAATGCTCTGAAGATAATCAAGTGCCGGTTTTATTTTAACGCCGGAAGGATAAGATTTTATCTTATCTAAATTCTTAACAATTTGTAGCATATTGATCGGCTGTTTAAATCGAATGAGTTTGTTAAAGGCTTTACTAGGTGTTTGTTCACTTAATTTTACTTCAATGGCGGTATGAGGGTTTTTATTGTGAGTGACCAAAAAATCAATTTCATCACCATCTTTGTTTCTTAAATAATGAAGCTCAAACTCTTCACCCTTGACGTTTTGTTGAAAATGACACTCTTTAAGCAGTGAGCATGCGGTGATGTTTTCAAGTTTAACTCCTTCATTATCATTGAGCATAGCGGTGTCATAAAAATAGATTTTTGCCTCTTTTAATAATGAGCGAGCAACGTTTTTATGAAAAGGGCGAACTCTAAATATGACGTATAAATTTTCTAGAACTTCCACCCATCGTTTTACAGTTTTTGGATCGCGTTGCAAGTCGATACTGAGTGAGCGAATAGAAAGAGGTGAACCCACTCTTTGTTTCAATAACTCGATGAGTGTTTCTATCGACCTAATATCTCGAATGTTAGAGATTTGTAATAGATCCTCTTTTAAAATAACGTCTATGTGCGATTTTTTCCATCGATTGTAATAGTTTTTCTTTCCTTTTAAAAAGGGTTCGGGAAATCCACTGACTGTCAAAAGCCTCTCGTAGCTTTCTTCAGCGGATAATGCTTCATATTTAACAGCTTCTTTGATATCAATGGGATGAAGATTAAACTGAAAGTAACGACCGGCTAATGAATCACCTACTTTCTTAAATGCGTCTAACTTAGCGCTTCCAGTGACAACAATATTTGGTTGGTTACCTTCAACATCGTAAATACCTTTTAACCAGGACTTCCATAGTTTCATTTTATGAATTTCATCAAATATAATAATTTCTTTATCTCGATCCCAACTCATTTCTTTCAACTCTAGCCGATGTTTAGCAAAGTCATAATTAAAATAGTCAAAACTAGCATTCAACATTTTAGATAAAGTCATTTTCCCGCACTGTCTAGG
>CAZRPK010000027.1:0-31301 GCA_964601915.1 uncultured Kangiella sp.
ACTCCTTTTGATAAATTGAAATCGATACCGAATGCAAAAAACATTTGAAAGCTAACATCACATTTGAAATACTAGAAGCTCAAGCAATGAAGATGACGGGCAATCAAGCTGCCGAATTGTTTCAAGAAGAAAGATTAAAATTATTCAACCAGATCTTTGGACAGAATAAAAAGCGAGCCTAATTGACTCAACTTCCTTCAGGCTCATTTCTCTATTGGAAAAGACTGACTAAATTGGTAATTAATTCTGATTTCAAATAATTAAGCTTGAGAGATTAACCCTAGTATCTGTGCGAAACTTCCCAAAGCAGGCTGTCTGATTTTATTCCTATAATCTCAGATTAATACCTGATATTCTTATCTGTAGTCTATGCGGTAAAATAGCTCTCTGCTCTTCAAATTCAAAACAGATCCATCTGCGCATCAACCATCTCTCTAAATGATAAACCGACAAAAGGTAGAATTCCATCAGCCACGGGTTCTATTTGACGATCCACATAAAATTGATGATCGATTGTTGCGGAAATATATTCAAGAGGCTGTGCCCCATTGATGGTCATTAAATAAGAAATAGAACCTTTGTTTTGATACCTCAATGGTTTATTTAATTTCAGATTCTCCGTGTCGGCCATCCTTGCAGCTTTAACATGAGGTGGTACATTTTTAACATAGCTATCCAACTTTCTTCTTAAGCGTTTTTTATAAACTAGCTTATAGTCAAGTTCTCCCGATAGTGTTTGCTGAACTACATCTAATATAAATTCGGTAGGATCTTGCCCATGAAAAATCATTTGGTAAAGTTTCTCTTGGAAATCTTTAGCTAGAGCTGTCCAGTCAGATCGAACATTTTCAAGACCTTTGAAAATAAGTTTTTCTTTACCATCAATATTCAACAATCCCGCATAACGTTTTTTACTTCCATATTCTGATCCTCTTATTGTTGGCATTAAAAATTGGGTAAAATGAGATTCGAATTGTATTTCTAAATGGCAGTCTAATTGGTGTTCTTTTGTTAACCTTTGTTTCCATTCACAGTTAATATAATCAGCGAGTGATATACCAATATGATTGGCGTCGGTATTTGAAATGTCTTGACTTAATAAAACGAAAATAGAGTCGGTATCTCCGTAGATAACTTCAAGTCCTTTGTGCTCAATCCACTTTGCTGTTTGTTGCATGATCTTATGTCCTCGTAAGGTAATAGAACTTGCAAGTTTAGTGTCATAAAAAGGACAACCTCCAGATCCTAGCACACCATAAAACGAGTTCATAATTATTTTAATCGCTTGTGAACGTGCCTGATCATTTTCTTTTTTTGCTTGATCTCGCTGCATCCATAAGTCAGTAATAATTTCAGGTAATATATGTTTATCTCTTGAAAAATTAGCACCTCGAAAACCTTCAATCGCATTTTCTGGATTTTTTTGTCCTTCAATTAATCCAAGTGGATCGATTTTAAAGGTGCGTATAATTGATGGATAAAGACTCTTAAAGTCAAGCACCAACACATGTTGAAATAAACCGGGTTTTGAATTCATCACATAACCACCGGGGCTGGCTAAACCGCCATCTAAAGGTAGGTTAGGAGAGACATATCCTTGACGATGTAATTTAGGTAAATATAAATTCGTAAATGCCGCAACGGAACCGCCCGTTCTATCAAGTTCAAGCCCTGTTAATTGACTCCGAAAAATTAAATATTCCAACAATTTTATCTTCTCAAAAATATCCCAAACGAGTACACAATCCTGTAAGTTATATTCTGCTAGTTTTACTTTGTTGTACTTGAAGTCATGAGTAATTGCATCGAGTCGATTGTCTACATCACCGGTTGCTTTACCTCGTCCGAGGAAATGCTGCGCTATGGCTTCCAAACTAAAACTAGGAAAGCTATAAGACTCTGCCTTGAGTGCTGCGATACCATCGATAACTACACGACCGTCAATTGAAACAAATCCCTGATTTTTTTCCGTTCGGCTATCGCGCCAACGAAGGTAAGATAAACCTCGGCCCAACTTTAGTTTTATCCCATTTAAATTTGCGCGTTCGAAGATGAGTCTAAAATCGAAATTAATAACATTCCAACCAATGATGATATCGGGATCAATTTCTTGAATGGTATGTTCGAACACAATCAGAAGATTTTTTTCATTAGTGACCCATTGAATATAATTTGTACCTTGTCGATCCATTGATTCTGTATTTGACTTTGTATCCGATTCTGATTCTGAATTCGTCCCAATCATCAGTACTTTTCTAAACGCTGATTGTTGCTCCGAGTTTTTACCTACGTAAAAACCAATACTGTACAATTCACCTTTTGCAGAACATTCAATATCGATTGAAACCGAACTCAGTATTGGAGTGTAATCACAGGGTTTAATTTTAACATTTCGGTATTCTCTATATTTTAGGTAAGCGGCTCTAGCTTGTTCTTGTGGTGATGATTGTTCTCCTATAAATTCAAGGCTTCCGTATACAAAGCGTTCCATAAGATAACGATCTTCTAAACGAATACCGCCTTCATAAAATATAATCCCCGCCTCCTGCAGTAATGCTCTCCCATCATAAAAATGATTCAGACTATTAAAATAAATACCAATAACAGGCTGCATTAAAAACGTTTTCAAGCCTAATGGTTGATAGGTATAGTGTTGCTTTAAAGCATCAAGCGCTTGATTAGTTTTTTGCAGTGTATTTTGCTCCACAAAAAATATAGCTTGTTCTCCTGAAATATTCAGTTTTACCGCGCCTTTGGGCGTTGATAGCCAAATAACCATTTCCGCACGACCACGCTTATCGTAACTATTTTTAGTTAAGAGGTAACCTTTATTTGATGCAAGTGATTTAATTTGAAAAGGACTATTTCTAATTCGCAATGAGTCGATTATAAACGAAAAATGGGGGTTATACCCATCTTATCTTATCTCAAGATGTTGCTGGGATAAGCATAAATCATAAAATATTTTATTTATTACGAAACTAAACTATTATAAAACGGAACAAGACAAATCCGTACAAACCGAATAAAATCATTTGTAGATTATAATTTAAGAGAGAACTTCTGTGAATATTCAACTATCACAAAATCAACAAAGAGTCATAGGCTGTTTAATTGAAAAATCGCTAACTACTCCCGATCAATATCCTTTATCGTTAAATGCATTAACCAATGCATGTAATCAAAAAAGCAATAGAGAGCCCGTATTAAGCCTTTCTGAAAATGATGTGCAAGAAACCATAGACGTACTCAGAAGCAAACAATTGGTGATGAGCCAATCAGGTAATACGAGCCGAGTAGAAAAATATAAACACCGTTTTTGCAATACCGAATTTGGTGAATTACAACTTTCATCCCAAGAACTTGCTATCGTTTGTGTTTTATTTTTACGAGGTTCACAAACGCCCGGAGAACTGAGAACACGAACCAACAGATTATGTGAATTTCAAAATGTACATGAAACTGAGTCAGTATTAACTGAAATGAAGAACGCAGAGCCTAAGCCATTTGTGATTAGACTCGAGCGTAAAGCAGGTAAAAGGGATTCACGTTATGCGCATTGTTTTTCTGATCTCATGGAATTAGAACAAGCGAGTGAAGCAGATAATTCCGATGAATTAGCGGCTATTAATGTCAAACCTCCAACGGATGTTAATCAAAACTCCAGAATTATTTCGCTAGAAGAACAGGTTGAACTCATGCAACTTGAAATTGATGAGCTTAGGCAAATGATAGAATCCATCAGGGCCTAGTCATTACAATTTCATGGAACCGAATAATGCATAAGACCAATGCACGGACTAATATTTGAACCTGTTATGTGAGTCTGTTATGTGAAACGGTTACGGCTAATTTTTAAAAGACATTGAACCATTAAAGCTCTATAGGCAAATTAGTCTTTGCACTGACTCAATATAAACGTAACAACCTCTTTCCCTAAATACTTACAGGAAAGATAATTAACACCTGATTGGTGTTTTAACAAAAGTCCCTTTTTGGTTGGTTCAATGGTATTTATATCACTCCAGTTTAACTGCGTATTAACCTCTTCTGATTTAGTCGTTACCCTTACCCCTTTATCGTCGACGATGATAGTAACCAGAACCATTAACGGCTTTACTCATTAATTGACGCCATACCCACCATTTGATACTTTCCAAGCATGCATGATGACATCACCAGACATAAATACTTTATCGTCAGGATCTGTTCATTCACTCAATTTCCGTTTGAATGCTTGACCTTCTAGACTTGCTAATCGGTTCCAAAAGTCATCTTAAAAATCGGCTTGAACGGGTAAATTACCTAAAAATATAATTATTACCGCTAAATGTAATTTGAACATTATGGAAGTCCCTTTATAAAAAGTTGTTAATAGTACTGACTTACTTCTTACTTCTAAGTTTCCGGCGACGTTTTACCTCTTCACTGATTTTCTCACAGCCATTGGCAAACACTGCTGATTTTTGAGGAATACTATCGCAATGACGTTCTTTTTTCTTTAGTTCAGAACTCGACATTGCCTCGTATTTACTCTCACCACAACCTAAAACGAGTAGAGTCATCATTGTGACTAGTGTTATTTTTGATAATTTCATTTGCCTGCCCTAGTTAATAGTTTGTCTCAACTAAGCATAGTCATAGTTTGTAAATTTCTCTAGCTAGTACAAGTAACAATTTACAGCAATCGATTATCTATAGCAATAAGCTCTCTTCAATTCTAACAAATTGACTGGTCGCACGAATTAATGAACTTGCGGTCAGCGACTCTACGCCATAAACTAACGTTTCAACGTCGTAATTATTGTTAATTTTTTGCAGTAATAAATCAAAATCACCATCTCCAGAAAGTAGCACTACGAGATCGACATCTTTAGCTGCTTCCATGATATCAATGGTTATTCCAACGTCCCAATCACCTTTGGCTGAGCCATCGCTACGTTGGATGTAAGGTTTTAATTTAACATTAAATCCAATATGTTTCAGCGCACTTTGAAATTTCTGTTGCTGGGTATCACCTTTATCAATGGCATAAGCATTCGCCATGACAATTTCACCTTGCTGGCTTATAAGACGCCATAACTCACGATAATTAAATTGACGACCATAAGCGTGTTTCGTGGTGTAATAAATATTTTGGACATCAGAAAAGATAGCTATTTGTTTCAATACTTATTCCTTGGTTTGTACTAGCGATGACGATTGTTCAAAGCACTCTTGAAAGTGAGTTTTTTCTAATTGGAAATTCACGGATTGGATAAATGGTTGATTCATAGTTTTAATCGTTGTCAGTTTTAGTCAAGTTTAACTACTTTCACTTTGTTTGGCGACTTGTCATTATTCCCCATATAAAAAATTATTTGTTGCAGAACATGATTCTTAAAAGTAATTCAAAAAAATCGAGCTATAAAATTGGTTTAGCTATATTAAGAGATTTGAATATTTCTACTTAGCAGAATTCTTATTAGCAGCTTTATGAAAGATAAAACACCTATAGACGCCCAGTTACGATCCTCGAAATGTACGATGCTAGTCTGCTTATTTCACATTAACTATTATGTTAGTTCCCCAAATTCGTATAATAAAATCGACAAATGGTTTAATATTTTTATTTACTGATGTAGATTCAAGAGCATCTAAATATTCTTTTCTATTTTCTTGTTTTATAACTACCCAGTCATAACCACCTACAACAGACAGAAAGTTCATTAAAAATCTTGCTATTCTGCCATTACCATCCACGGCGAGGAAGAAGCCCACGTAAATCTATCACGGCTTATCGACTAAGGACTCGTTGCTTTTTTTCGGCTTTTAACTTCTGATAATAACTATTTCTAATTTTATTGTAAAAATCAGGAGCTTCATCGGTGAAACCATCCGTTTGAATATGCGAAGCTTCCCGTAATACTTTTCTTGAATAATTTTGATCTAACACACCATATTGATAAGCAATTCGATCGGAGTATCCCGATAAAACGATTCTAGGATCGAGGTAATATTGCCAAGCGGGTATCTTTGTTTCTCTCATAATACTATTGGTGCAATTAGAGGTGAAGGTATTGTAAAACTCGGGTTGATTATCAAGGCTGTTTGCACGATTCATCATGTCGATAAACATCTTCTGTCGACGTTTTTTATCAACATTTATCGGCATAAAATAAACTTCTTCAGCTCGTTTATGAGTCCTTACACCGATGATATCGCGTTCATCTGCAATTACATAAATCAAATGATAATTATCAAGTACTCCTTTCAATGGGCTGTACTGTTGTTCGGGTCGCATGCGCGCTTCTACTGATATGACAACAGGATCTTCATCACCAAAATCGAATGACAAGAATGTGTGAGCTAAACCCGGCGATGAGAACACTGAAATCCCATACCAAACGCTTTGAAGTTCATCCAAATTAACTTTTCGCTCAGACCAATTAATTTTTTTTACTGCACCAGTCTCGTCATAACGTGCTCGTCGAAAATTATGAATAGTGACAGTAGTTTCTTTTAGTTCTTTAGGTTCATATAACTCACTAGGATTACTTAACGCAATAGAGCCATTGAATTCAACCGTCGCTATTTTTTCGTATTGAGTTTTCCAGAGGCCGTCTTTGGTTGGTGTGGTAAATAAATAATAGATGTTGAGGCTGATCAATGCAGAAATAATCATCAGCAACAACTTCCAGCCAATCTTTTTCCAGCGTAACTTGTTCAAGAGTAGTTTGGCATTTTTAAAACTGATGTTGACTGCTGGCAGTTTGATATTTTATCTCCAAAAAATACAGTCATTAGATAACCAAGAATCTTGTGCCTAACAGAAGCAATCACATGCACAAGTTGTTTCCCGACATCCGCTAATAATTCATAAGAATGTAATCATGATTTTTTCCTGACTAATAATTATTATTAAATTTTTAATGTATGAGTTTAAAAGTATCTTTATCTCATTGATTAATGTTAAACACTATGAAGTTTACTATTGCTTGAACTCCCCAAAATATATAGCGTTATTACTATACCATAAAACATTCAATTTTTATGTGACGTGCCGCAAGGGCAACTGTTGGAACTCAAGCTCTCAATACTTTAGGTTTAGGTTTAGGTTTAGGTAACAAGAGTCTCTTTAAAAAACAGACTAAAAACCTCAGTAAAACTAAGCCTTCCTAACAAACTTAGACTTCAACATCATAACGCCAGCACCATCAACCTTACAATCAATATCATGGTCGCCATCCGCAAAGCGTTTAATTACGGCTTTAGTTCCAACCTTTAATACGGTTGATGTACCTTTCACTTTAAGATCTTTAATCAGCGTAACTTTATCCCCTTCAGCGAGTAAGTTTCCAACGCTATCTTTCAAGATAATTGCATCTTCATCTGGTGCATTAGGATCCCACTCATTGCCACATTCAGGGCAGTTAAGTAAATTGCGGTCTTCATAAGCATATTCAGAACTACATTGTGGGCATGGTGGAAGTGTGTCAGTCATTGGTCTGCTCTAATTAAGGAGATATTTTTATAAAAGCTAATTTTAACTGATTAACCATAGAAAGGACATCATTCAAAATAGAATGTTCTAATCTATGTTTAACACTTTATCTTTGGCAACCGAATAAAGATTCTTTATTTAAGTTTATTAATTAAAACATCGAATTAACGATTTAACAGACGTTTGGATAGCAAATTTTGAATGTTTTTTGTTGGTGCGGAGTCTATAGCCTGGTTCGCATAACCTTGACCTAAAGTCGGCTCACCACAACGAAAATGTAAATCAGCTAACACTGCATACCAATGATATGATCGGCTAAACCATTGGGGAATATCCGCTGACTTTAATATGTCTAATCCTGCTTTAGGCGTTTTGTGCTCTGCAGTCGCAATTGCTCGGTTTAATAAATGCATTGGGGAAGGTGCAATTTTTTCTAACAGTTCATAAGATTTTATAACTCGCCCCCACGGAGTTTCTTCAAATGATTTTGACAAACAATGTTCTGCAACAATTCCAGCTTCAATATGATAACGAGATATGTTTTTACTTTTTGTCGATTTTTCTAAAAAGACCAAGCCTTGTGCAATTTTATTTTGATCCCATTGGTTTCTGTTTTGCTGTTCTAATAAAAGTAATGTATCAAATCCATCTTGCCGAGCATCGAGCCTTGCACTATGTAAATACATCAAGGCTAAAAGAGCATGGCTATTCACCGCGTTGCTCTCATCGAGATTACCAATCGCACTTTCAACCAACAATAAAGTTAAACGGATAGCCTCTTCACATAAATCTTTACGAATAGCAATGTCTTCATGGGATGATAGATAGCCTTCCGTAAAAATTAAATATAAAACACGGTGGACAGACGGCAGACGATTTAAACGATCTGCGTCAGACAACTTGTCTAATTCTAACGATTGTTTTTTAAGGGTTTGGCGAGCGCGATTAAATCGTTTGTAAGTATTAGCTTCACTAATAAATAATCGTAATGCAACTTCCCGAATACTAAAACCACATAAACTCTTTAGAGTAAAAACCAATTGTGATTCTAATGGAATTGCATCATTACAAGTCAAAAATAACATATGTAAAAGCGAATCACTCATTTCGCCTGATAATGTTACCTCTGGCTGATCCATAATCTGCTCAGTTTGTAGCGAAAACTTCTGGACTAGCAGAGCTTTTTTACGTTGGTTGCTACTAATTTCTGAAAGTAGGTATCGATAAGCAACTTGGTAAAGCCAAGCTGGTGGGTTATCTGGTATATTATTTTTACTCCAAGATTCCAGAGCTTGTTCCATTGACCATTGCACAGCATCTTCTATTACATCAATATTCTGAATTCCCATACGACGCACTAATAACGCCACAAGTTTTCCATACTCGTGGCGAAATAAATGTTCTACTGAACTATTCAGGTTTAAGTGGCTCGGTTTTAAGTAGTTATGCTTCAAGGATTTTAATTTAATACAGTCAGATTAACGTGCTTCAACTTCCCGAATTTCGATACTTGTACCCGAGTTAGCAACCATTGGGCTTGCTTTGATAACGCTTATTGCCTCATCTAAAGTAGCTGCAGATAACATCATATAACCGCCAACAATTTCTTTAAGCTCTAAAAATGGCCCATCGGTCACATTGTCCTGCCGTACTACACTTGCCACGTCACCCAACTTGTTTCCCATATCTAAAATATTATCTGCAAACTTATCTTGCCAAGCCTGATATTTAGCAAACATAGCTTCCATATCGGATGGAGAAGGTTTCTCACAGCCACCTGAACCACTACGTAATATGCACATGTAAGTATTATTTTTCATTTTTAGCTCCTGTATAAATATTGTTTTGTCAAAGAATAATTTCTCTGACATATCAATGACAAATGAGAATCAATTTTTTGGACACTTAAATGCAAACACCTTCAACTTTATTAATTTCTAGAATATATCTAAGCAAAAGTAGTGCTTTTCTAGCTAATAGTATCATCATTTAATAGGTTTTTATTTTTACTAACACTTGTTCATTATTTTGGTTAAAACTAGTCTCAGTCGTTAAGCCTTAATTTCGGATGAATAAAAATCGAGTAACGCGATTCGAACGGTTAGAATATTGAACATGGTTTTCATTAAATTCATTTGAATAACATCAACAAAGTGTGCGGTGTAGCTTGTTGATGTCTGATTTATTTCTATTGATTCGGCATTTAGTTTTTGTTGAAAAAATGCCCTAACTTGAGTTCAAACTCATCTCCAATACTACATTCTAACAACTTATCTCCTAATGGTGATAAAGGAGTCACGATCATAATATTAAATGTTTCAAAAAGGATAGGATAACTCATAGGCTTTTCCGATTAGAGCCCCTGACTGTATTGCGCATTGGTTGCTATAGGAACTAAGTTATTAAGCTGACTTTTAGAATCGTCCACGTTATTTAATAACCCTTCGAAGTATTTAATGAGTAGTGTTTTATCTTGCTCTTCTTTTGAACCAGCGCCAATATTGGTTAGATCAATAAAAAATTCATCAAACAAATCTGACAAATCATTCACGACATCCATATTTAAGAATTGTTCATGATTGTAAATACTGGGATAACCACCTTTTTGCTTATCGACTGCAAATGAAACGCCTTTCACATTGGTAATGGTGGTCGCTTTTTTACACTTGAGCATACAGCCATCTTCAATTGCAGGTTTTTTACAGCCGACGGTTTGCTGGAAAAAACATTGTCGACTGGTCATCATTAAAATAGGATGATAAATACTGTAAAGTAATTTAAAGCCTTTCGGTCTACGAATATTTCTAATTTGCATTTTATTAATTTCATTAGAAATAAAAGCGCCAGCACAATTAAGTTCTTCTTGCAGCGTGTAAAGGGCATATGAATTAGTAGTATTTAAAAATGGCCCCGCAATCCACTCAATTCCCATTTCAAAAGCTTTGTAAGCAATACCAGTATTGTTAGTTACAATTCTTGTCGGTTTGACTTGTTCAAGAATTTTAACTGATTCAAGATAATCCTTGCCAATTAACACCGCTGGAAACCATGGAATTAACCTTGGATTTCTTAGCAATAAGTCTATGTGTTTTGTACATCCTTTTTTGAGGCTTTCTGGTATTTTAAAATAAACATCAGCATCCGTTACATCACAAAGATTGGTATCTTTTTCATCGGCAATCAAAATGGATAATTTAATGTTCTCTTCTACTTTTGCATATTGAGTTAGTTTAGGGAGTTCTACCGGTGCAATAATCGTTTTTGAATTATTTAATAGAAAAGCCATTTTATTTTTCAGTTTCGTTAACTCTTTAAATGGAATACTTAAATTTGAATCTAACTGTTCAAAAATAAGGTCGGTCAAAATATAATTGGCATCATTAAAACTCTTAAAACGTTTTGTCAGTGCATTCTGATCAACAATTGATTTATCCGATGGAACAAGGTTAATATTAGTTTCAATTTCATAACGCTTATCACCAGCGAAGGCTATAATTTTTAGAGGCTGTTGCTCGCGCCCTATAAATTCAAAAACGAGCGGGGTTTTATCAACATTAATTCCCCTCACCTTTTCTTTTAGTTCATCACCTAATGCATTTTTTCCTTGATATAATTCCGCTTTTACATCTTGTATTTGTACTATTGAAATGGCATTACTTTTATCCACCGCATAGTTAATGCTATTATCCCTAGGGTTATCAATAAACATGGATTTAGTTAAATCACCTTTTAAAAATGAATTAGTAAAATCACGATTAAAGACTTTATGTAAATTAGAATCATCGGCCAACAACTTACCAGACTTAATGAAACTATTGATTTGCTTTCGCCAACTATCAACCACCGTATAAACATAATGAGCACCTTTAATCCGCCCTTCTATTTTTAATGAATCAACTTGTGCATCTACCAATTCTGGCAAATCAAAATAGGCAGAATTATCTTTAAGATTTAATGGGAATCGATTTCCAGCTTCTGTAATTTCATATTCATCACGACAGGCTTGACTGCATCGACCACGATTTCCGGAGTTACCAACACTCACTGAGCTTGAATAACATTGCCCTGAGAAAGCAATGCATAAAGAGCCATGCACAAACACTTCTGTTAAAATATTATGAGCGTGAGCAGTCACCGTGAGTGTTTTTATCTCATCAAGATTCAGTTCACGCGATAGGTTAAGCCTAGATGCACCAATTTTACTTAAAAAATGAATTTGCCCTTCATTATGTGTGGTTAATTGAGTCGAAGCATGGATATCTAAAGTGGGAAAATACTTCTTTACCAAATTAAACAAACCTAAATCCTGAACAATAATGCCATCAAGAGTGGTATTCACTAATTGATTGAGTAGTTTAAAAAGCGCTTTAAGTTCTTGCTCTAAAATCACCACATTTAAGGTCAAGAACACCTCACAGTGATGCTCATGAGCTAATCGTAATACGCCATTCAGCTCATCAAACGATAGGTTAGATGCACGATTACGAGCATTGAAAGTATCTAACCCACAATAAACGGCATTCGCCCCCGCTACAATGGCGGCTTTAATTGCTTCTACATCACCGCCAGGTGCTAATAATTCAATTTTTCTAGTTGAGTTTGCTTTAATGTTCATCGAGTAAATGCTCGGCCATTCTTTGTACCACTATTTTGGTGGGAGCGATTCTATCTATATACTTGTTATCAATCAAGACACAAGCAGTTACTTAACCCGCTAGAACCTTTTTTCATAGCGATGACAATAAGGTTGTTGACCATTTTTTTGATAATAATCTTGATGATAATCTTCAGCTTTCCAAAATATTTCCACAGGGAACAATTGAGTGGCAACAATTAAACCTTTATTTTCTAATAAGTTAACTAACTCTTTACTCACCTGTTTTTCTTTATCATTTTTATAAAAAATTGCAGAAGCATATTGCGGACCAAGATCGGGGCCCTGACCATCAGATTGAGTAGGATCATGAATTTCAAAAAATAATTTTGTTAATGATTCATAGCTTACTTCATTGGAGTTATAGGTAACTTCAACCACTTCAAGATGACCAGAATTTTTACTGCAAACTTCCTGATAGGTAGGGTTTTGACTAGCTCCGCCCATGTAGCCTGACTCAACACTCAATACACCTTCCTGTTTTTGCAAGAAATGTTCGACTCCCCAAAAACATCCGCCAGCAAAATAAGCGGTTTCTATTTTACTATCCTTTTTTTTAACTCATCGGTACTAATAAACTTCATAGAGATTGAATTAACACAATGGCGGATATTATTTTCAGTTAACCCTTCACCTTCAAAGACATGACCTAAATGCCCTTCACAGTTAGAACAAACGATTTCAGTCCTTCGCCCATCGACATCTGCCACCCGAGTGACAGCACTCTCTATTTCATCATCAAAGCTTGGCCAACCGCAGGTAGATTGAAACTTGTGTTGTGATTTATAAAGTGGTGAATCACATTGTTTACAAAGATATAAACCACCGTCAATTAAGTCATCGTACTGACCAGTAAAAGGACGCTCTGTGCCTTTATTAATAATGACATGTTCTTCTTCCGTGGTTAATTGGTTGTAGGGCTTAGTCATTTTGTTTACTCTAGGTTAGAATATCGATCTTTTTATGATACTAACTCAACCAAACCATTTTTGTTATAATTTAATGCTATGAATAACTCACAATTTACCAAACTTACGAGCCTTGCAAATATTGATTTAATCGGCGAGGGTGTCACTCAATTTTTGGATGGTCAATTATCCATCAATACCAATTCTTTAAACAAAGATAAGGGAAAACTGGCCTGTTTTTGCAATCATAAGGGCCGAATTATCGCGCTTTTTCATATTCTCTCAATTGAAAATGGTGTGCGTTTAATTCTTCCCAAATCGACAATGGAATTCGCTAAAAACTATATTCTTAAATATGCTGTGTTTTTTAAAGTTAAAATTTCTGTAAATACAACTGAACTTTTTGCTCTTTGTTGTGAACAAACTTTCGAGTTAGAGCAATCAAACCGTATTAAAATAGAGCAAACAGATCTATTGCTAAGCTTTGCTGAATCTAACTTTATTGAAGAGGATGATTCTTTTTGGTTTGCTGAATTAATGTCAAAAAAAATAGCTTGGCTAGGTGCTGAGACTCTAGAGCATTTCCTTCCGCATAATCTAAATTTACCTGATTTAGCGGCTATAGATTTTAAAAAAGGTTGCTTTACAGGCCAAGAAGTGATTGCTCGAATGCAGTATAAAGGAAAATTAAAACAGCATTTGCAACATCTCCAATGTACAGAAAGCATTGAATTAACCTCAAATAATAAACTTTTTCAGAATGATAAATCTGTGGGAGAGGTCATATGCTCTGTTTCCAATTATGGAAACGGTACTGGCAAAAACAGAACAGACGTTTTAGCACTAATTAAAGATTCTGCAAATTTATCCAAACAATTTCAAACATCCCCAGAAAATAGTCCTATACTTGGAATAACCTCTTAAATTAGAACTATGAAAGCGTAGATTATGAGTTTAGAACAAGACTTTTTAAATGAATTGGTCGATGCCATTAAAAATGACAGGTTAACACTGCCAACCCTGCCTGAAGTCGCTCTTAAAATAAGGGATGCAGCGAATAATCCGGATGTAACCTCAAATAGTTTAGCAGGCGTGATTGCTCAAGATGCAGCTCTCGCAGCGCGCATCATTAAAGTAGCAAATAGCCCCCTTTTGCGCGGAGCCGTTGTTGTCGATAATTTACAGTTAGCGATTACCCGGATGGGGATCAGTTTTGTACGTAATTTAGCAACAGGACTAGCTATGGAGCAAATGTTCCAAGCGACACATGATTCTATTGATAAACGTCTTAGAGCTTCTTGGGAACACTCCTTAGAAGTCGCCTCAATTAGCCATGTACTCGCCAGTAATTTTACTAAGCTAAAACCAGATCAAGCAACCTTAGCTGGTTTAGTACATGAAATTGGTATTTTACCTATCCTCACTCTTGCTGAAGAAAACCCCGAAATATTAGAGAAAGAAGCCGTTCTTGATAAAATTATTCAAAGATTACACGGTAAGGTTGGAAGAGCTATTATGAAAGCATGGGAGTTTCCTAAAGAACTATTGGACGTGCCTCTCGGCTGTATAGATTTTAAACGAAATTCTCCTGGTGGTGCAGACTACGTTGATGTTGTAACTGTGGCAAAAATTCAATGCTACACAGAAGAAAATACGCCTTTTCCCGATCTGGACACCGATACAATTCCTGCTTTTACAAAACTTGGTTTAGGTGGTAGTGCAGAAGTCCACTTAGTTGATTCTATAGCGGAAGAAGTTGAAGAAGCTCGACATGCATTTGGTTAACCAATTAGGTTGAATCATTTCTATTTTGCTTTAGTCATTAGGAACCTTTGCACGAAACGTATTACAAGTCATGGTATAAAAATCAACTCGCTATCTAAATTTTCTTTCACTTACTTTTCCATGATGTACTGCTGCCTAAATTTTCAAAAAGAGTAGTCTAACGCTTAATCATCATAATGTTTATCACCCTCAACACCTGATTACCCAACTGGTAAAAGCCATAACTGGAACAGCTTTAGCGGCTTTCATGACAGAACCAACAGATTGAACAGGTGCTAATGCTGCATTTGTTGTTGGAACCAGAGACTTAACTAGACATTAATGCACTGATAAATTTTACTTTCAATAAAAGTATTCAATAGACTCTTTTCAATTTTTCCTTTTTTAGCTTCATCATTCAAAATATCTAATGCTATATTAATTGGGAGCGCTTTTTTGTAGGGTCTGTCTTGTGCTGTCAAAGCATCATAAATATCAGCAATAGTCATTATTTTACTAGGTAAAGGGATTTGATCTCGTTTTAATCCAAATGGATAGCCAGTCCCATCAAGCTTCTCATGGTGCGCCCCTGCAATTTTAGGTATTCCAGCTAGCTCATCAGTCCACGGAATTCGCTCTAAAAATGTTTGGGTGTGAGTAACGTGTGATTGTATCTCTGAACGTTCTTTCTTCGTTAAACTACCTCTTGAAATCGACAATGATAAAAAATCGGAATGGCTGATCAATTTATTTGTATAGGGGAAATCCGTGTGCATTGTATAATCCGCCATTTTAGATAGACCTCCAGCGGTTTCTTCTTCAAGAATTGTAGGCTTATTTGCTTGGGCTAGTAGGATCTTAAAATCATCTAGTTTTTTTAGCTTTACTGCCAAATCTTTAAACGCACTAGACTGTTGGTAATTAGTATCCAAAATTTGGTTTTGTTGCGACACGTCACTTCTAAAATATTTTTCACTATTTAAGAGCTGTCTAAAGAATTCTTTTTCTAAAATCTGTTTCTGCCAATCCAGTTTAAGCTCTAAATACTGAAAACGGCTCCGATGTAATTTATTCGCTTTGAGCAACACGTTCTCTTTCACTCCCACTTTACCAAAATCATGTAAAAGAGATGCATATCGAATTTCTTGTAATTGTTCTTTATTAAAACTGATTTCTTTGTGTAAGCCGTCCACTTCTTTATCAAGTATTTTAGCTAGACCGGTAGTTAATTCAGCAACACGAAAAGAGTGACCGCTAGTAACGGGATCTCGAGATTCAATCGCATTGACGGAAGCAGAAACAAAACCTTCAAATAAGTTGTGTATATTTTCGATTAAATTAGAGTTATCAATCGCTACCGCTGCCTGACTAGCAAGACCTTCCAGCAATCCTTGTTTAAGCTTTGAAAAACCAATGTTATGTGTTGATAACTCGTTTTTAATATAAGCAATCTGGCCAAAATTATTAACAAACTGTAAAACACCTATAACGCGCCCTTTATGATTCTTCATTGGCAAAACTAACAACTCTCTTGAACGGTAAGCAACCTTTTCATCAAAGCTTTTATCAAATGAGAATGGATATGAAGCGTCTAGTTTGTACACATCTTGTATATTTAATATTTCCCCAGTAAGTGCGACGTATCCAGCTAATGACCGATTGGTTAATGGAAAACGAGTTTCTTTAAAATCAAAACTAATTTTACTATTTTGAGTGAGTTTAAATACCAACTCTTTGGTTGCCTTAGATTTGCCATTTGAATCAATCTTGTTATCAATTAAATATAACGAAGCACCTTCGCAGCGGCCAAGTGTGCGTCCTTCTTTTAGAACCATAGTTAACAATTTATCGAGGTCTTTTTCAGCGCTTAAAGCGATTCCGATGGCACTTAGATTTTCTCTTTCTTTACTAGCTAACAAATGAAGTTTTTCAACTTTTCTCAGATTAGCTCTTGTACTGTGGTAAGCAAGAGCGGAATTAATGTTGGATTTAAATTCAGCTAATGATAGTGAAGCCGGTGCCCCTATATCACCATTGACACTCTCTGAAAAAGAAACATAGAAATAATCTCGACTTGCTATTTCGATATTAGGTGAAAAAACAGTTTGAGGACAAAAAAGGATACAAGAAAACTGGTTGTGGATAGGAATTTCTGAAATATCATCGCAATAACAACAAGCTAAGGATTTAATATAGTTTTGTATTGAGATATCCAAAGTGTGAATATCTCCTATAATTAGTATTTCCTTTTTATCCGAAAGTTTACTCATTGATCTTAATTTTTTTGTTCTTAGTGGATTTAGAAAGTGTTAAACCAAAAAACTAACTTTGAGGCTTCATGTGTGGAAACAATATCACATCTTTAATAGTTGGTGAATCAGTAAACAGCATTACTAATCTATCGATCCCAATTCCCTCACCGGCAGTTGGTGGTAATCCATACTCAAGCGCGGTTATATAATCATCATCAAAATGCATAGCCTCATCATCGCCAGCATCTTTTTCTTCTACTTGCTTTTTAAATCTTGAAGCTTGATCTTCAGAATCATTTAGCTCTGAAAATCCATTTGCAATCTCTCTACCACCGACAAAAAACTCGAAACGATCTGTAATAAAAGAATTTTGATCATTACGCCTCGCCAGAGGTGATACCTCCCAAGGATACTCCGTTATAAAAGTTGGTTGGATTAACAAATGTTCTGCAGTTTCTTCAAATATTTCGCAAATATATTTTCCCGGCCCCCAAATACCATCAACGTCAGGTTCCTTAACATGGACTTGTTTTGCATATTCTTTAATTTTTTCAAAGTTAGCTTCTGGTTCAGAAAAAACAGATGCATCAAAAGTTGAGTTATATTTTAGGATCGCATCGACCATTGATAGTCGCTCAAATTTTGATCCAAAGTCATATTCAACAGTTTCGGTAATATTACCATCAGCATCTTTTATTGTATTTTTAACGACTGCATTTCCTAGCACTTCTTCCGCCGCAGTTCTTAGCATATCTTCCGTTAAATTCATCAAATCGTTAAAATCAGCATAAGCATGATAAAATTCTAACATTGTAAATTCTGGGTTATGCCGTGTCGATAAACCTTCATTTCTAAAGTTTCGGTTTATTTCAAACACTCGTTCAAAGCCACCAACAACCAATCGTTTTAAATAAAGTTCTGGCGCGATACGTAAATACATATCAATATCCATTGCGTTATGATGAGTAATAAAAGGTTTAGCCACAGCACCACCAGGAATAACTTGAAGCATAGGTGTTTCAACTTCCATGAACTCACGAGCAACTAAAAAGCGCCGTATACTCTCGATCACTTGACTTCGAATTTTGAAATTTTTACGTGTTTCTTCATTAGTAATTAAGTCAATATAGCGTTGACGATATTTAGTTTCTTGATCGGCTAAACCATGAAACTTTTCTGGTAATGGTCTTAGCGATTTCGTTAATAAATGATACTCATCCATACTGACAAAAAGATCGCCTTTACCCGATAATTTTAACTGACCTTTGACACCAATGATATCGCCAATATCTAACCCGTTCCACTTTTCCTTTATTGCTTTTTGAGCATCCTTACTTGCATATGCTTGAATACGACCTTTCATATCTTGTATCACAAAAAATGGCCCACGTTTTGCCATAATACGCCCAGCAACACTGACAACTTTATTCATTTCTAAAATCGTTTCTTTATCTTTCCCCGTAAATTCATGTTGTAAATCTTGAGTATAGCTCTCTGGTTTAAAATGGTTTGGATATCCATTTGAATCACAGTTTTTACGAATAGAAATTAGTTTATTTTTTCTTTCTTGTACCAGCTTGTTACCTTCACTTTGGCTGTTCTTGTCTTGCTCGTTTATATTTTCTTGGTTGCTCATAATAATTTTATTACTCTTATTATTTCTTTAAATGGTTAAAATTAATATTTAAGGTTATTTATAATCCAGCTTTTAGTGATTCTTCAATAAATCCATTTAAATCACCATCCAAAACAGCTTGAGTATTACTCGACTCATAACCGGTTCTTAAATCTTTGATCCTTGATTGATCTAATACGTAAGAACGGATCTGACTTCCCCAACCAATATCTGACTTAGCCTCTTCCATCACTTGCTTTTCATCATTTTGCTTTTGAATTTCTAACTCATAGAGCTTAGCTTTTAATAACTTCATCGCTTGATCTTTATTTTTATGTTGTGAACGATCATTTTGACATTGAACAACCGTATTGGTAGGTAAATGGGTCAAGCGAACTGCAGAATCTGTTTTGTTTACATGTTGCCCACCGGCACCACTTGCTCGATAAGTGTCGACTCTTAAATCAGCGGGGTTAATAACAATATCAATATCATCATTAACTTCAGGATAACAAAATACACTAGCAAAACTGGTGTGGCGTCGACTGCCCGAATCAAAAGGTGATTTTCTGACTAAGCGATGTACACCTGTTTCTGTTCTCAGCCAACCAAAGGCATACTCACCTTTAACTTGGATAGTCGCACTTTTTATACCCGCCACATCACCGTTGGAAAGTTCAATAATCTGAGTCTTAAATCCACGACTTTCACACCAACGTAAATACATTCGCAAAATCATATCAGCCCAATCTTGAGCTTCCGTTCCACCCGAGCCAGACTGGATGTCAATATACGCATCTTCAGCATCCATTTTACCGCTAAACATACGTCTAAATTCTAATTGATTTAACTGTTTATCAAGATTATCTAGTTCCGCAACTAATTCATCAACACTAACTTGATCATCTTCTTCAACTGCCATCTCTAATAATTCAAGCGCATCGCCTAAGCCATCATCAAGTTTATCTATGGTATTAACAATAATTTCAAGATCAGAGCGTTCTTTACCTAATGATTGTGCTCTTGCGGGATTATTCCAAACTTCTGGAACTTCTAATTCATGAACAACTTCATCGAGTCTTTCTTTTCGGACATCATAGTCAAAGATACCCCCTAAGCGTATCTTTACGATTTTGCAAACTTTTGATTCTTTCTTTAATACTGGTTGATTCGATCATATTTATTACTTAATTTGCGAACATCAGTTTATCAACAATAAATTTATTAGCTTCTGGAAATTTTTTTCCTTGTAAGTCAGACTGATTGATCCAAGCAATCTTTTGACCTTCATTACCTTTAGCCGTACCAGAAAAATTTGAAACCCTATAAAAATAAATAGATACATTTTTATCAGTGTAATTAAAATCTATCTTGTCAAAATACTGAGGATTAAATATCTCAATATCTAACTCTTCTAAACACTCTCTAATAAGTGCATTTTCATTAGATTCGTTAGCTTCAACTTTGCCACCAGGAAATTCCCACAAACCACCTTGATGTTTTTCGATAGGTCTTTTGGATAAAAGGATTTTATCATTTTTACAAATAATCGCCGCAACAACTTTAATTGGTTTATCCATTGATTGCCATCAATTCAATTTATTAAGCAAGCTTACCATGACACTGTTTATATTTTTTTCCAGAACCACAAGGGCAAGGTTCATTCCTTCCGACTTTCACACCTTCTCGAGTAAATGGTGTGTGTGATTCTTCTTGCTGTTGCTGTTCAGGCATCGCAGTCCCTTTCTCGTGAGCATACTTAACATCATTTGCTTGCGCTTCACGGCGACGTTGGTCTTCAACTGCATTAACGTCTTCAGGATCTTTGACTTGAACTTTAGATAAGATAGAAATAACGTCAAATTTTAAATTGCCTAACATTTCACTAAATAATTCAAACGCTTCACGCTTGTATTCTTGCTTAGGATTTTTTTGCGCGTAACTTCTAAGCCCAATACCTTGACGAAGATGATCCATTGATGCCAAATGTTCTTTCCAATGACTATCTAAGTTTTGTAACATCACTGATTTTTCAAAGTGGCGAATAACAATTTCACCGACTTGCTCTTCCTTTGATTTATATTCATCCGATAAAGAAGAGAGTATTTTCTCTCTCAATGGTTCTTCGTGTAAATTTTCATCATCACTTAACCATTTTTTAATCGGTAATTCAATTAAGAAATCTGACTTTAATCGGTCTTCTAATCCAGAAATATCCCACATATCATCGATACTTTGAGGTGGTATATATTGGCTGATGACTGTATCTAGGACATCATTACGTAGCGCATCAATCGTTTCAGAAACATCTTCTGTTGCCATTAACTCTGAACGTTGCTCATAAATAACTTTTCTTTGATCGTTAGCAACATCATCATATTCTAAAAGATTTTTACGAATATCGAAGTTACGCGTTTCTACTTTCTTTTGAGCATTTTCTATAGCTCGTGAAACCCATTTATGCTCAATGGCTTCGCCTTCTTCCCAACCCATTTTTTGCATCATACTAGCCATTCGATCTGATGCGAAAATACGCATTAAATCATCTTCTAAAGATAAATAGAATCTACTATAACCTGGATCACCTTGACGGCCAGAACGACCACGTAATTGATTATCTATTCGACGAGACTCGTGGCGCTCTGTACCAATAATACATAAACCACCCGCTTTTAGCACTTCATCATGTCGCTCTTCCCATTCCTGAGTTAATTTTTCAACTTGGCTTTCTGAAGGCTTTTTCAATTTATCAAGGTCAGCTTTTAAACTACCACCAAGCACAATATCTGTTCCACGACCCGCCATATTTGTCGCAATGGTGACACTTCCAGATCGACCAGCTTGCGCAATAATATCAGCTTCTTTTTCGTGAAACTTAGCGTTTAATACCTGATGTTTTATTTTCTTTTCTTTTAAAACCTTTGATAATATTTCAGAAGATTCAACGGATGCTGTTCCGACTAATATTGGCTGCCCGGCTTCTTTTCGCTCTAAAATGTCTTCAATAATTGCCATATATTTTTCTTGTTTGGTTAAGAAGATTAAATCACCTAAATCCATTCTAAGCATTTCTTGGTTGGTTGGCATCACAACCACCTCTAACGCATAAATTTGATTTAATTCAAACGCTTCAGTGTCTGCTGTTCCGGTCATTCCAGATAATTTGTCGTACAGGCGGAACAGGTTTTGGAAGGTAATAGAAGCTAAGGTTTGGCTTTCATTTTGGATGTTAACACCTTCTTTGGCTTCAACCGCTTGATGTAATCCATCGGACCAACGACGACCAGGCATAGTTCGACCAGTATGTTCATCAACTATTACAACTTCATTATCTGCTACGATGTAATCAACATCTTTTTTAAATAATACGTGTGCTCTAAGTGCGGCATTCACATGATGTAGTAATGATATTGAAGCCGCGCTATATAAATTTTGCCCTTCGGCTAATAGTTTATTAGTCACTAAAAGCTCTTCAACTTTTTCCTGTCCTTGCTCACTTAAATGAACTTGCTTTGATTTTTCATCAACCAAGTAGTCGCCACTATGTTGGTCTTCTTCATCGGTTTGGACTTCTAAAAAAGGGATTAATTTATCAATGGCTCGATACTGCTCTGAACTATCTTCAACGGAACCTGAAATGATTAATGGCGTTCTAGCTTCATCAATTAATATTGAGTCAACTTCATCTATAATGGCATAATGTAATGAGCGCTGAACTTTTTCTTCGATAGAAAAAGCCATATTGTCGCGCAAATAATCAAATCCGAACTCGTTATTAGTTCCAAAAGTAATATCACAAGCGTAAGCGTTTCGTTTTACTTCGGTATCCTGCCCAGAAAGAATCACCCCGACGGTTAAACCCAAAAATTTATATAGAGGCCCCATCCAATCCGAGTCACGCTGAGCAAGGTAATCATTCACCGTGATGATATGAACACCTTCACCGGTTAAAGCATTCAAATAAGCAGATAATGTTGCTACTAACGTTTTACCTTCACCAGTTTTCATTTCAGCAATTTTGCCATCATTTAAAACCATACCGCCGATTAGCTGCACATCAAAATGACGCATATTTAAGATGCGTTTCCCAGCTTCCCTTACAATTGCAAACGCTTCTTCTAGAATATCTTCTAACGTTTCACCACTGGCTAAACGCTCTCTAAACTTAACCGTCGAATTAGCTAACTCTTCATCACTTGATTCTTCAGCAGCTTTAGCTAAAGCATTAATGACAATTACACGTTTATTCATGGCTTTAAGTAAACGCTGATTTCGACTACCAAATATTTTTGTTAAAACATTACCAAACATGGATAAAATCCTAATATTTTCAAATAGTTATAATTTCTAAGTGCTTCATTATACAATCTAAATTGATGCCTATAAACATCTAAAAGACTAGCACAAATTTAATCGCGGAATTGTACAGGGTTAGCCCTGTTAAGGCTAGAAATAACACTGGATTATCCTCAATTCAAATACTGAAATGGCTCCAGTAAGCCGATAAGATGGGGATAATATTTAACAAACTCAAGATAATCTAAAAACAAACTAGTTAAATCACTTTGGAAATAACACTTACCTACGCCTAAAGATTAACAATATTTATATTTTACGCCTTTGATTATGTATTAGCTGTCAGTATGATTTTTATTTATAGCGTTAATCAAAATTATAATCAGTCTTATATATCCACCGCCTGAGCAGTGGATATATAAGACTGATAATATCGTTAATGAGTTGCCCTAAATTATTGCTGATAGCTTTCCAATTGATGCTATCCTAATGGGAGTTTTTGGGCATTCCATGGGGGCACGGTGCATTAACCATTGGCTTGAAAAATCCAGATAAATTTAGATCCATTTCTGCGTTCTCTCCTATCGTTGCACCAAGTCAATGTCCTTGAGGGAAAAAGCCTTGTCTGGCTACTTAGGTAGCAATGAAAAAAATTGGCAAGAATATGATGCCACGCAATTAATTTTGGATGGACTCTCAAGTCCTAATACTATTTTGATTGATCAAGGTGCGTCTGACAATTTCCTAAAAAACCAACTTAAACCAGAACTATTCGAGACAGCTTGCAAACAAAAAAATCAATTATTAAAGCTTCGAATGCAACCAGGGTTTGATCATAGTGGTTTTTTTCATTTTTCATTTTTCATTAGTAGCTTCATGCAAGACCATATTAATTTTCATGCAGAAAACTTAAATAAAAACTTTCAGTTTAATAAATTTCAAGTTCTTCTAAAATTATTTTTTCAAATTCAGAAAAAGGTTTTGCACCTTTCACAATAATACCATTTATAAAGAATATCGGTGTAGAACTAACGCCAAACTGATTACCTTCTGCAATATCTGCATTCACTTGTGCCATATATTTTTCAGAATTAATACAATCAGAAAATTGTTTTTTATTCATTCCTAATCTTTCTGCTTTGCCTTTTAATTCACCCACTTTTAAATGGCGAGGATCATCAAACATTTCGTGATGTAACTTCCAAAAAAAATCATTCGATTGTTCATTGGCACACAAACTTGCTTCTGATGCTTTAAAAGCTTCTTTATGAAAACTGAGAGGATATTGTTTGTAAACTAGCCTGATATCTTTGCCGTATTTTTTCAACAACTCTTGGATCGTTTCTTCGGCTTTGGCACAGTACGGACATTGAAAATCAGAATATTCGATAATTGTTATTCTTGCATCCTTGTCGCCTAATGTTGGTGCTTGTCCAACTGGAATGTTAATTCGAGGTCTTTCGGGTCGTTTAAGGTTTATAACCACTTTATGTTTCTTTGATTCTTTCTCAAACCAATTCGTCACTTGTTTTCTTATCATTTTGGAACGTAAATACTTATTTACTTGACTTCTATACTCAGCATTTATTTTACTTGACGGTATTTTATTTATTTTAATAAATTGTGACACCATTTGTTCGGTAACGGTTGTATTTTTTACGACATATTTTTCCATAAAATCAGGGAAAGATAAATTTTTTCCAAATGGATGGTTTTTTGCAAACTCCTGAAGTAATAAGTTTTGTAATTGAGAGTACTGAAGGTCATAAACTTTCATTTGAGCATCGTATAATGCGGTTGTTATTCCTTTATTTAACTCTTCAAAAAAAATATTTTTACCATTAATTTTCGCGACAACTTCTGATTTTTGAGCATAAGCATTACTAATAAGAGGTAAAAATAAAATCAAAGAAATAAGTACAAAACGAAAGAACATGAATATACCTAAAATTATAAATATGAAGAAAGACACCATTAAAGGTGCACGATACCATGTAAATAACTGTTATTAAATCATTTAATCCAGATTAAACATTTTGGCTCTCACCATTTCTCTATAAGCACTGGGGGTGATTTTATTCTGTTTTTTAAATTGCCGAGAAAAATAAGCATTATCTTTAAATCCTAATTGATCAGCGATATCTTGTAAATTCAGGTTGGTATCTTTTAACAGCTCTCTAGCACCTTTCATTTTCAACTCTAAACTATAATTAAATGCGGATTTACCGACAGCATCTTTAAAACGTCTAGAAAAATTACGGCAACTCATATTAGCCATTTCACTCAACGACTCTAAACTGAAATGCTGTGAATAATGAGACTCTATCCACTGTTGCACTTCCATAATACCCTCATCCGGATGCCTTCTAGAACCTTCGGAAAACCACGGCTTATCATAGGTTCGGTTAATTTCATGGCTATAGTGTTGCTCAATCACCTGACTAACATCTTTACCAAATTCACTTTCAATAAAATAGAGGGTTAAATCAACGAGTGCATTAATACTACCCGTACAAATAATATTTTCATCCTGAGTAATAAAATGCTCTCTTTTCAAATTTACATTTGGGTAATGCTGTTCAAATTGATCAAAGTAATACCAATGAGTGGTTGCAATTTTATTGGCTAATAATCCCGCCTCGGCTAAAAGACAAACTCCGGTTCCTGTTGCTACAATTTGTACTCCCTGTTCACTCTGAATTCTTAACCAATCAATAAGCTCGCTGTTTTTTCTTATTACTACATCTGGCAAACCCCAAATCGGTGGAATAAAGATCGACTTTGCTTTTGGTGCGGTTTGGATAGAGTACTTAGGTAAAATATCGATACCACTTGACAGTCTAATCGGTTGTTTATCATTATAAAACGATGAAATAACATGGCAATCCCACTTAATTCGACGATTTTGTTTGATACTTGCAATTGATTTGGCTGAACTAATCATTTCCATTGGTAAGCTTAACCCTGTCATCAAAGCTCTTGGATAGACAATGAAAAGAGATGAATTCATGCGTAACTCATTATTAGAATTTATTTATGGCCAAAAAATACAATATCACGGCTTAATAATCCTACTCTACTTGATATTTACCCCCTATACTAGCGACAATTTTTAGCTAGTAGAAAACTATTATGAAAAAACTCCCTGTCATTGTTGGGTTTGGCGGTATCAATACTGCCGGCCGTAGCTCATTTCACCACAGCTACCGACGCATGGTACATGAAGCATTAACCGATGCAGAAACGGCACCCATGTTTAAAGGTTTAGCCAATATCATGAACCTACCTGAGAACGTTGATAAGCAAACCTTGTTAGATGGCACTTTAATCCGAAAAATTGAAAAACAATGCTTTGATGTTAATTCTATTGAGCTAAATAGAAAAGGTAAATTAACCCCTACACAAGAGCCTATAAAATTTACGATCAGTAAGCGTCAACTGCCAAAACAAGTACCCGAAAACTGGTCAGTTGAAGCGAAGGATAGTGGTAAATTTGAAGTGACTATAACCGATGAAATTGAAGTGATGATGCCAGACGTTAGAAAAGCAGAAGTCACCAGCGCAGCACAACTACCAACAGGCTTTGACGCTTCGGCTTTATATACTTCTAAAAATCAGCCCAAAGGTTTGCAATTAACTGTTTACGGAGCATCCGATGCTATTCAGTCTATTGGAATTGATTGGCAAGAAATTTTACGACACATCAATCCCGATGAAGTATCTGTATATGCAGGTTCAGCGATTGGACAATTAGATGACTTTGGTGGTAGGGGTTTAAGCCAAGCAAGACTTAAAGGTGGACGGGTCAGCTCAAAACAAATGCCTTTAATGCTCTCGCAAATGCCTGCTGATTTTATTAATAGCTATATGATCAATAGCGTTGGAGCAACCGGGACTAATATGGGAGCCTGTGCTACATTTCTTTATAACCTCAGACAAGGTATTGGCGATATCCAATCGGGTCAAGCTAGAGTCGTCATTGTCGGAGGATCTGAAGCACCAATTGAGCCAGAAGTGGTTGAAGGATTTAAAGCAATGGGTGCACTAGCGGAAGATAAGCAATTAGCAGAATTAGATGGAACTGATGTTGCAGATAATCGAAGAGCGAGCAGACCATTCTCCGAAAATGCGGGCTTTACACTGGGTGAAGCTTCACAGTTCTTTGTGATTATGGATGATGAATTAGCACTTGAGTTAGGTGCTAATATTTACGCATCCGTCGCCGATGTTTTTGTCAACGCTGATGCAAACAAAAAATCAATTTCATCTCCTGGGATCGGTAACTACATCACCGTAGCTAAAGCAATGTCTCTTGCTAAAAATATTTTAGGAAAAGATGGTGTTAAACAAACTTTCGCTCAAGCTCATGGAACAAGTACTCCTCAAAACCGAACCAGCGAATCGCACATTTTAAATGAAATCGCTAAGTCCTTTGATATTAATGACTGGAAAGTGGCGGCTATAAAGTCCTATGTAGGGCATTCTTTAGGTCCTGCCGGTGGTGATCAATTAACCGCGACATTAGGTGTTTGGGAATATGGAATTATTCCAGGAATCAATACCATTGATAAACTTGCCTGTGATGTAGTCGACTCCAACCTAGACTTTTGCATTAAGCACACCAATGTCGGTGATAAAGGTATAGAAATGAAAGCCGCTGTAATCAATTCAAAAGGTTTTGGTGGGAATAATGCGACGGGGTTAATTCTTTCACCTCACACAACCATGGAAATGTTAGAAAAAAAACATGGTGCTGTGAAGCTAGCACAATACAAATTAAAAAATGAATCCGTAAAAGAAGAAGCCAAGGCTTACGATGAATCAGTTATTAACGGAAACTTTAAGGCGATTTATCATTTTGGTTCAGATGTAATGACAGAGAATGATTTAAAAATTTCTGATACCGGGATCGAGCTATCTAAATTTGAAAGAAAGCTTTGCTTTAGCCAAGAAAATCCATTTTCGGAATATTGTTAATGTATCTTATGGTTAAATAAAAAACAGCTAAACAATAAAAAGATCGCTAGTAGTGACCTTTTTATACTTATTAGTTCTAGAATACAAGTGATTACAAATAATCACCATTTCCATCTACAGCGTTAAGTCTCATTGCATCAGGATTAGTATCACTAGCATCCGGGATCCAAGGAGACATACAAGCTCTGTCTTCAACACAAGGATCAGTTAACGCCAGTAAGAACTCAACTAAATAACCAACTTGTGTATCAGTTAAAGGTATTTCACGTAAGCTAGTAATTCCAGCATCTCTATTTTCTGCCCATTTATCAACTGCTAACTGAGTATTAACTTTCATATCAACCGCTTGGATATTAGGATCAATTTGATTGAAATCATAATTATCTAAATCACCTTGAGGGTCGATATGTTGCCTAATTACCGCTTCAAGCGTTGTATGAGATCCTGCATGTCCCCAAGGGCCTGTCGCTGAAGTATTTAATAAAGAAGGTGTTCTAAAAGCATACATATCAGCCTCATCACCAGTCTCTCTAAATCGACCAAAATCATCAGTTCCATTAGGACCATTGCCTTTACCACGACCAATTTGCGCTATACCTGTTGCATGAAATTCTTCGTCAGTAAAAAAGTCACCTGTATGACAAGAAGCACAATCTGCACCGCCATTAACGACATTATTAAAGAAAATTTGTGCTCCTAATTTAGCAGATAAATTAATAGCATCATCATCGCCTTCAACAAAAGCTTTCCAAGGAGTATTAATAAAAACTTGAGAGTTTTCATAATCAGCAATCGCATCAGCAATATTATTATATGTCACTAATTCTTGCGCTGTACCTGTTGGCGAGTCAAATCCAACTTGGAATTCTTCTAACCAATTATTAACGGCTAACAGCCCTCCTAAAGGAGTACCATAATCACCAAGTCTTTCACCCAAGTTACTTCTAATTTCATCTCTTGTAATACCATCAAAATTACCAAAGTTTTTCATTTCTTCTGGCGAAGTTACTGGAAATCTAGCTTGTGCAGTAGCTAAATTTTCACCTGAATTAACATCAGCAACACCAAATGCAGAATCTGGCGTACGTATTTCACCACCACCTAAGCTAGCAGCTACACCGTTTATACTTTCAACTCGTCCATCATGAAAAAGTACTTTGTCCCACATACCTATATTAAATGTAGTGGGAGCATTTCGAGGTACTGTTGGACCACCATCAAAATGATCACCTGCAATACTATGCACACGTCCAGGTCCTAACAAATCATCGCTCTCTGCATCAACACCAATAGGTAATGATAAATCGTCTCCACCACCAAGCATAGGATGATGACAAGTCACACAAGCGGAATCAAAATCTCCGCCTAACCCTTTTGTATAGAACAACTTCATTCCTAATTGAGCTTTTGGATCTTCAATGTTTGGTAAATTTCTTCCAGTTGCAGGATCGCCAGTCAGCCCTAAATCAGCAATAGCTATTCGTACTTTATCTGCTTCTGTCGGTCCGGCTGGTTCGACGACTAGTGAAGGTTCGCTATCGCTATAACAACCAACCAGTATTGATATACAAACGACGGCTCCAATATTGAAAATATTATTTAACCACGGTCTAGTTGAGTTCTTTAACCTGATTGATGATATAAACATCGACTTATCTCCAGTTTATGTTACTTTAATTTTCCCTAATGTTGGCGTCAGTATAAAGTCAAGATTAAAAAAAAATCCATTAAATTTTAATAAATGTGTAACATTCACATTTATTAATTATTTAAGAGTGTTATTCCCAGCTAAATTTATTGCATATGCATGAATTACTTCACATTTTCCATGCCCGCCGTTAATTAGCGAAACTATTATCAGCCATGAGCGAGAAATCTAAATTTTTTTTACAACAACTCTTCATTTATTCCCCCTTGTAATTTTGTGAAATTCAAACAACAATGACTCAATGAAAAAACACTATAGCTTTAAAAATCAACTACTGATTGCAATGCCAGTTCTCAATGGCTCTGAATTCAATCGGAGTATTACTATGATTTGTGAACATAACTCAAAGGGTGCTATGGGTATTGTTGTTAACAATGCTTTAGAGCTATCAACCACTAGTTTACTTGAACAAATGGACATACCATTTCAAGCAAATTGCTGTAATCACCCAGTATTATCGGGTGGCCCAGTTCAAACGGATCGTGGATTTGTCGTTCATCGTTCAAAGGACAAAAGTGAGAAAGTCTGGAAATCAAGTATTCAATTAAAAGATAATATCGCAATAACGACCTCATCCGATATATTACATGCCATCGCATCTGAAGAAATTGCCGATGATGTATTCATCGCGTTGGGGTATGCCGGATGGGGGCCGGGACAATTGGAAGAAGAAATCATTGCTAATAACTGGATCAACATTCCAATAAATGCTGATTTGATATTTAATACTCAAATAGAATCCCGTTGGCAACTGGCAACACGGGTGTTAGATTTTGATATGTCGCAACTATCTTACTATTCTGGAAATGCGTAATGCAGAAGAAATATGATGCAGGTGATAAACGATGCAAGTCATAGCATTTGACTACGGACTAGCTCGAATTGGGGTCGCTGTTGGTCAATCGATTACATCAACCGCCTCACCGCTAACAACTCTTCAAGCTAAAAATGGCGTTCCAGATTGGAACATCATCAAAAATTTATTAAAAGAGTGGCAACCACAATTATTATTAGTTGGCGAACCTTTTAACATGGACAAAAGCGATCAAGACATTACTAAAAGAGCACGTAAATTCGCTAATCAGTTACACGGACGTTTTGGTTTAAAAACAGAATTAATGGATGAAAGATTATCAAGCGCAGCAGCAAGAGAAGAAATTTTTGAATATGGCGGTTATAAAAAACTAAAAAAAACTCAAATTGATAGTATTGCTGCGGCTTTGATTTTAGAGAGTTGGTTTATGAGCAAAGGTTAGATTCTAAATCAATATTTTTGTTAGACTTTTTTAAAAAAAGTGAAAACAACGCCCAAATCAGCTACGCATTTTATCTGTTGGCCGCATTTGTTTGTTTGCTGAAATATCTAAAAGTGAACCTGATATATATTTATGAATAATACTTGAGACTAAAGTTTGGTACGGAAGTCCTTCTTCTGATGCTTTAGATTGAATCGCTGTTAGATCACGATTTGATATTCTAATGTTTATCCGTTTATCCTTTTTAAACGTATGCGTAGCAGCCGCTTCCAATTCTCTTCGTCGCTCATCAGTTAATACAGATTCATATTTACCAGCGTCTAACAATTCGAGCAACTCTTGCTCCTCTGTAGATAACTTTAATTCGTTCATGACCCACCTCTCAGAT
>CAZRPK010000028.1:0-29217 GCA_964601915.1 uncultured Kangiella sp.
TATAAATTTCAATATAAGGCTATTCTGCTAAATTTGTTCCCTAATTGCTATAGAATATTTTATATTCCTTAATTGGTTGGTTAAATATCTGATATAATTTTTAAATAATATTTTAACTGTTGTTTTAATTATTTTGAAACTATGCGGACTTATCATAGTCAGTGTATGTTCTGAATTTACAGAACCATATAAAGCAACAAAACATAAGAATTAGGATTAATGTCTAGAGATTTATCGTCAAAAGATTTGGATGCCGAATTGGTCAAAAGAGTCCAAGCGGGAGATAAAAAAGCATTCGATATATTAGTGATAAAATATCAAAATAAGATATTTTCGATTATTAGTCGATTTATCAGCGATCATGCTGAGGTTAATGATGTCGCTCAAGATGCTTTTATTAAAGCGTATCGTGCATTGCCCAATTTTAGGGGGGAGAGTGCGTTTTATACTTGGATTTACCGTATTGCCATTAATACTGCAAAAAACTACTTAACTGCACGTGGTAGACGGCCACCAAGTTCAGACATCGACTCACAAGAAGCTGAAACCTATACAATTGGTGGTTCGCTTCAAGAGCATGCTTCTCCAGAGAGCTTGTTAATGCGCGATCAGTTGAAAAAAATCATTTTTGATACGATAGACTCATTGCCAGAAGACTTAAAAACAGCGATTACATTAAGAGAAATTGAAGGAATGAGTTACGAGGAAATTGCGGAATCAATGGATTGCCCTGTTGGAACTGTTCGATCCCGCATATTTAGAGCTCGAGAGACAATTGATGAGCAGGTTAAACCACTGATAAAAAAATTCTAATTATTTATAATAAATGTGAACTAATTGTAATTTTTTGTGTCAGATTTGTGCAAATGGACGAGTTATGGTTACATAAATACTTATCATAAATGGTTTAGGCTTAGCTTTTTGAAGAAAATAAGAGTCACAAGTTAATTAAAATAGGTAAAATATGACCCAAACAATTGACAATTCTAAAAAAAATTTAGAACCATTAGCTTTAGAGAAACTGGTTTCAGGCTTATTAGATGAGCAAATCACTTCTGAAGAACTCAATGAATTATTAAACGAAGAGGGCGTTAACGAAACCTTTTATCGTTATAATATGGTTAGCAAAATTTTACATGATGAAGTAACGGGTTCGGTGAGTTTGGACTTTGTTAATTTAGTCAGTCAAAAATTGGATAACGAGACTCTTATTTCAACGCCATTTAATAATGTTATTCCTTTATTCTCAAAAATTAAAAAAATCACCGGAGGTATGGCGATTGCAGCTTCTGTTGCAACCTTCGTTTCCGTGCAAACCGTACAAGTTGCACAGGACGATGATCTATTTGGTTCTGGTGTTGTTGTACAAAGTTCGCAAGCTCAAACTCTTCCTGCCGATGCAATAGTGAGTAAAAATACTATCGATCCTGCCAACTATTGGTTAGAAACGGCTGAGCAAAAAGAGTTAGAGTTATTCAACGATAAGTTTATGAGTAAAGCTAGGCAGTCTGAGCAAGAATCTATAGCACCTTTTGCAAGGACTGTTAGAGGGCAAAGAATTGGGACGATTCGATTTTCTAAAGAGCAATGGCAATATATATTACGTCGCTCGACTCGTTTAAAGGAAGCAAAAAAGGAAAATGATAAGGCTAATAAATAGTCTGGGTCATTTTGTTGATTTTTACTTTGATAACCACATAAGCATTTAGAACTTAAACATAGCCACCATCTAGACATTAAACTGTGTATGCTTGAAGAAATCGCTATTGTTTCAAATATTAAAGGTGGCGTTGCAAGCATAGTCACTAAAAATCAGTTATCCTGTTCAAGTTGTCAAATATCTAATAGCTGTGGCAACGGAATAATCGAAAAATACTTGTCTGGTAAGGTTTTTATAAGTCAAATAGTTAACTCTTTAAATGCGAAAGTAGGCGATCAGGTGATAATCACCTTACCAAACTCTAGTGTCACTAAAGCTTCTGTTATTACTTACTTTATCCCAATCTTAACAATGTTTTTATTCGTACTAATTGCCACAATGCCTTTTGTTCAGTTAATGCTACACAAACTACCAATCTTTGATCCAAAAAATGAGATTGCTGTAATTGTTTTTTCTGTGTTAGGGTTGATTTTTGGTTTTTTGTTAACAAATTATTACAATCTCAAACGTTTAGATCACGAACAATATCAAGTTACAATGGTCAGAATTATTCCTAGTTCAGTTTAAGACTAAATTAGATTATGTAATTATTTCAAATAAAGCTAATTGAAACCAACTAAACCAACCAATTTACTAAAGGAACTCCAATGAAAAAATTAGTGTCTGCTAATAGGTCTTACGAATTTTTAAGGAATGGCAAACAATATTTAACATTAGTCTTTATTTTTGTGTCGGTTGCATTGATTTTATTTACTAATAATACTTTTGCAGCTCGGTTGCCTGATTTTGTTGAATTAGCGGAGAAATCTCAACCAAGTGTTGTTAGTATTTCAACAGAAATAAAAGCAAGACAAAGAAATTCCTTTTCTCGAAGACCATCAAGTGGAAATCAACGAGGTCCTAGTGGCTCTGGTTTTATTATTTCGAAAGATGGTTATGTGATTACAAATAATCATGTCGTAGAAGGGGTCGAAAAAGTATTTGTGAGGCTGAATACTGGCAATCATTTGGAAGCAGAAATTGTTGGTACGGACGTCGAAACAGACATAGCCTTATTGAAAATAGATGTTCAAGATTTAAAACCATTTAAAATCGGCAATATTGATGAAACTAAAGTCGGCTCATGGGTTTTGGCTATTGGAGCACCATTTGGTTATGAACAAACAGTAACCGCAGGAATTATTAGTGCAAAAAGCCGAAGTGTTGGTGAGCAGTATATTCCCTATATTCAAACGGATGTTGCAATAAATCCCGGAAATTCAGGTGGACCACTCATTAATATGTCAGGTAAAGTGATCGGGATTAATTCCAAAATATTAAGTACATCAGGTGGTTCAAATGGTTTATCCTTTTCAATCCCTATTGATTTAGCTATGGATGTTGTAAAACAACTTAAAGATGACGGAACCGTCATAAGAGGCTATTTAGGTGTTAATTATCAAGAGGTTAGTTATGAATTAGCAAAATCTTTTGGGTTAAAACGTTCTCGTGGAGCTTTGATTAACACGGTTGCACCTGAATCTCCAGCCGAGAAAGCAGGATTGAAAGCCGGAGATATCGTTTTACAAATTGATAAAAAGGCGATTAAAAACCATAGCGAACTACCATTTGTGATTGGTCGATACCGACCTGGCGATAGCGCAAACTTACAGATTGTAAGAGGCAGCAAAAAACTCAATAAAAAAGTGACAATTGGTTCCAGAACCGGTGAAGATATAGCTTCTAATTCCCAACTTCCATCAACCGGTAAAGTTAACTGGTTAGGTGCTGAGCTAAAAAATATTCCCGATGAAATTATGAAGCGTAGCAATATCAGTGTTGGTGTAATGGTGACTAAAGTTGATGGCGGTTCTATTGCAAATGCAGGTGTTAAAGAGGGCGATATTATTCAGTCTGTTCAATTAAGTAGCACCAGTAATCTAGCAGAGTTTAATAAGGTGATTGAATCTCTGCCGGATAGAGGTAGCGTTCCCGTCTTGGTGAATAGACCTGGAGCTGGTGCTCAATACGTTATTATTGATATTGAATAGCGAAGTAAAAATTAGTTGTCCAAAAATCGGCTGTAATTTGTTTATAAATATCACATAATCGAAAGACTATTTGGTAACAAAGGTTTAAACAATACAAATGCAGCCGACACTTGACAAGCAAAACGACAAGCAAAAAATACTCCCACCAAGAAAAGAGATGTACCAAGCACTTTGTAACAAAGATGAGAGTTATGAAGGTGTTTTTGTTGCCGCAATTACCTCAACAGGTATTTTTTGCCGTTCATCATGTAGTGCAAGAAAACCAAAAGAGCAAAATTGTGAGTTTTATATTGATAGCCATCAAGCGCTTAGTTTTGGGTTTCGGCCATGTAAAGTATGCAAACCGCAACAACCTTTAGGTGAAACACCTGATTGGATTAAACGGTTATTAAATGACGTTGCGAGCTGTGAAAATTTTCGAATTAAAGATTGGCAACTCAAAGAGCGGGGAATAGAGCCAACTACTTTGAGGCGTTGGTTTAAAAAGCATCATAATATGACGTTTCAAGCTTATTTACGTTCTCTGAGGTTAAATCAGGCGATTGGTTTGATCAAACATGAATCTAAGGTCGCTCAAATAGCGATGGATTCAGGTTATGATTCTTTGAGTGGTTTTTCTGATGCGTTTAAAAAATTGGTTGGTTTATCACCAATAGCGAGTAAAAATAAAAGTACCATCACCATTAATCGAGTCGTTTCTCCTTTGGGACCAATGATTGTGGGCGCAACAGAAAAAGGAATTTGCCTGCTTGAGTTTTTTGACCGACCCATGTTAGAAACGCAATTAAAGCGCTTAACAAAATGGCATAACGCACAATTTATTACAGGTGAAAGTCAATATTTTTACCAATTAAATCAAGAAATTAAATTGTATTTTACTAATGAACTTGTTGAGTTTAAAGTGCCTCTCGATGTATTAGGTACTGACTTTCAAGTTCAGGTATGGAATGCTTTAAAAACTATCCCTTATGGCGAAACTCGATCTTATCAAGAGCAAGCTATTTCTATTGGTAACTCGAAAGCCGTAAGAGCGGTAGCAAGTGCGAATGGAGACAATCGGATTGCTATTATTATTCCTTGTCATCGAGTGATTGGAACAAATGGTAAATTAACCGGTTATGGTGGTGGTCTTTGGCGCAAGCAGCGCCTTTTAGAGATCGAAATGCATCAAAGTTAAAAATATTAACAGATCAGAAATTTTAATTCTGACAATTTATATTGCATTTTTGTCAAAAAACTCCTACATTATCAGTAAATTAGCCAACGTTTTCATCCATAAGAGTTTTGTTTAAAATAATAAGACGGGCTTGGACTTGAATAATAATTGCTGGAGTTTTAAATGGCTGCCAAAATCATAGGCATCGCACAATCCAAAGGTGGTGTAGGGAAAAGCACTTTATGTGCTAATTTGTCAGTCACTCTTTCTCAAAATGCGAAAGTACTTATGATTGACTGTGATCCTCCGCAACATTCATTGAGCGCTTGGTATGCTATTCGTAACGATTTATATATAGAAACTGGGTTAGATATAAAAACAGCTTCAACGTCAACTCAATTAAATACCCTCATAAAAAAACACAATAAAGATTATGATTATATTTTGATTGATGGAGCACCCCATGTTAATTCTTTAGTAAGAGCCATGTTATTGTCATCAAATCTAATCATTTTGCCTTTAGCTCCATCTTTAGTAGAAATATGGTCTTTTAAGTCATTTGAAAACTTGATAAATGAAGCCGCTAAGTTTAATAAAAACTTGAATTGCAAGATTGTTTGGAATCGAGTGCGTAAGCGGGTAAAATCTTCGCAAGATATTATAGAACAAGTTAATAAGGAATCTAAGTTAACGGCGTTCAAAAATATAATTTCGTTCCGAGTCGCCTATATGGATTCATTTGCAGAGGGTTGTAGTGTTTATGAATGGAGTGATGCTGTAGCAAGTGCAGAAGTTTGGTCTTTAAGCTCAGCAGTAAAGCGCATCTTAAATAAATTAAACCCATTAAAACAGACTCAATCTCAAGCAGCTCAAAATTTTGTGAAGAAGGGTTAATTTCAATAAATAATCAATCATTTATAATTGAACTCAAGTACCAATCCACGTCGGAATTTAAGGCTGATAAAAGCAGCGCTTGAAGTGCTTAATCCTTTGAGTCAAACGACAAATTCAGCTAAAATACCCTTAGTTTGCAGTGTTCTCACTAAAACCTTTTTTTTGATATTTATTGAATCAGTCAGTGTGCAATTAATCTTATTTTGCCTTTCCCTTTTTTCATAGGATAAACCAATCAAAGTACTTTTCTCTCAGGGCGCATCTCACACTACACGCTTATTTGTGGTAGTGGTTGTTTCTGTGATTTTGATGTTTATCGATCACCACGAAAAACATTTAAAAGGTGTGCGCTCAGCAATAGGCACTTTTGTAACACCACTTGTTTATCTTGCGGATATTCCTCAAGAGTTCTTCTCTTGGGGAGGCGAATCAATGATGAGTCGCTCCCAATTACGTCAAGAAAACCAGAACCTAATCTCAGAGTCAGAAATCCTCAGGTCACAATTGCAAAAATTTATATCCTTGCAGGTTGAAAATGCTCGATTAAGGAATTTACTAGGCACTCAAAGTGAAATGTTAGAGAAACGTTTGTTGGCAGAAATTATTCAAATTGACGGTGATCCATTCAGTTTAGAATTTATAATTAATAAAGGTAGTAACGATCTAGTTTACGTTGGTCAAACCGTTATTGATGCGCAAGGTATTGTGGGGCAGGTGATTGGTGTATCAGTATTTACCTCTAGAGTGATAATGATCTCTGATTCTAGACATGCTATTCCAGTGCGGGTTGCAAGAAATAATGCAAGAGCCATTGTGGCTGGGAGTGGACAAATAAGCCAATTGTTTTTAAAAAATGTAACAGACACTACTGATGTGCAAGTTGGTGACACTTTGATAACATCCGGTCTAGGTCAAAAATTTCCGAAGGGTTACCCTGTAGCTATAGTGACTAAAGTTGTACATGACCCAGGCAAAGCTTATGCCATTATCACAGCAAAACCGACAGCCAAACTAGCTCAATTATCATCAGTTCTATTAGTTTGGACATTGAAAGAGACAGATCATCAATTAGGTGCGCAAAGTGATTAGAAGCGAGTCAACGGGCAGTTTTGCGATCTTTTTATCATTTGTCGTGGCATTATTTTTAAGTATTTTACCATTACCCGATGGAATAAATTTATTTAAACCTGATTGGGTCGCATTAGTGTTAATCTATTGGGTTATGGCGACACCTAATCGAATTGGTGTGTTAATTGGCTGGTCTGTAGGTATTGTAGCAGATGTTATGTATGGTTCTTTGTTTGGAATTCATGCCATGTCATTAGCGTTAGTTGCTTATTTAATCCAGTTACTTTATCACCGGTTAAGGCTTTTTCCGCGTTGGAAGCAAGCGATTAATATTGCTGTTGTTATAGGGATTCATATGTTACTTGGATTAGTGTTGCAAAATTTTGTGAAGCCAATTAGTTATGATTTTTCTTATTGGTTTCCTGTATTTACATCGTTACTATTTTGGCCTTGGGTATTTATTATTTTACGAGATGTTCGTAGAAAATTTTGCAAAGAAGGTTAAAACATGTGTTTAAAATAAAAGTAATGATTTGTTTATGAAAAAAATTTATTTAGCCTCAAAATCCCCTAGGAGGCAAATTCTTTTAAGTCAAATTAATATTGATTTTGAAATAATTGACATTGAAATTGATGAGTCTGTTAATCGTGGTGAAATACCACTCAATTATGTTCGAAGAATGTCAATAGAGAAAGCTAAAGCAGGATGGGATTCCGAGAAAAAAATAAATGATATTTCTGTGTTAGCGGCCGATACAAGTATTGCGATAAACGATAAAATTCTAGGTAAGCCAGAAGGACGAAAAAATGCCCATGAAATGTTAAGTTTTTTATCAGGTAAAACACATCAAGTGATTACGTGTGTTAGCTTAATATTGCCAAATTTTAGTGGAGTAAAAAAAGAGAGGCAAGAAACAACAGATCGAGGGGGAATAGACAAGCTAAATATGAAAACGATTGACTCAATTACAAACGTTAGTTTTATGGATTTATCGAGTTCTAATATTGAAGAATATTTAAAAACAGATGAGTGGATTGGTAAAGCTGGTAGTTATGCTATACAAGGGTACGCCGCAAAATATATTAAAGCGATTGAAGGTAGTTATTCTGGGGTCGTTGGTTTGCCCTTGTATGAAACTAATCAATTGCTAAATAGCGTCAGGTCTGAGCATTCTTTAAATGAAATGAAATGTGAAGTGTAAATAAATGAAAGAAGAAATATTATTTAGTGTCTCACCACAAGAAAGTAGAGCCGCAGTTCTTGAGAATGGCATGTTGCAGGAGCTTTTTATTGAGCGTGCATCAAGTCGAGGTCTGGTCGGAAATATTTATCGAGGAAAAGTGATTCGAGTATTACCAGGAATGCAAGCAGCATTCATTAATATTGGACGCGAGCGGTCAGCTTTTTTACATGCTGCTGAAATATTGCCAATGTCAGAAACTGAAATGATTGAGGAAAATGTTATTCCTGCTCAAGATATTAGGGAGCTTTTGCACGATGGACAAACAATCACGGTTCAAGTAATTAAAGATGAATTAGGAACAAAAGGTGCTCGTTTAACAACCCATTTAACTATACCTTCTCGATTTTTAGTGTTAATGCCAGATAACCAACATATTGGTATCTCACAACGTATTGATGATGAAAGTGAGCGTCAAAGATTAAAAGACATTATCAATAATGAGCGAGATAAATTTAGAACAAACAAACTTAAAAATAAAAATTCAAAGGATAAAAATAGCTCGTCTGATGAGTTTCAGGGTTATATAGTTCGTACCGCTGCGGAGGGTGCAGAGTTCTCAGAGCTTGTCGCTGATATTACATTCTTGAATAAGCTTTGGGAGAGGATAGGGCATAGAATTCAAAAAGCGAAAGCCCCCAGTTTAGTGCATGAAGATCTTGATCTTGCTCGTAGATTTGTCAGAGATCTAGCACCAATGCATGTAGAAAAAATTCGTATTGATTCAGAGTTAGTTCACAATAAATTGTTAGAATTTCTAAATGAATTTACACCTGATTTAAGTGAAAGTTTAGAATTATATACAGGCGAAAGACCATTATTTGATCTCTTCAATGTTGAAGATGATATTGAAAAAGCATTAGAAAGAAAAGTGAATTTAAAATCTGGTGGTTATCTTATTATAGAGCAAACCGAAGCGATGGTGACTATTGATGTTAATACTGGGGCATTTGTCGGATATAGAAATTTAGAAGATACCGTTTTTAAAACTAATTTGGAGGCAGCTTCTGCTCTAGCTAGACAAATTAGATTACGAAATTTAGGTGGTATGATCATTATCGACTTTATTGACATGAAAGAAGAAGAACATAAAAGGCAAGTTTTGAGAACGTTAGAAAAAGCAATTGAAAAGGATCGAGCGAAAACCAAAATATCAGAAGTCTCATCGCTCGGTTTGGTTCAAATGACAAGAAAGCGTAATAGAGAAAGTTTAGAACACACTCTCTGTGAAACCTGTCCCACTTGCGATAGTCGAGGCAGTATTAAAACAGCCCAAACTATATGTTATGAAATATTGCGCGAATTGCATCGTTCAGCTATGGCATACGATGCGAAAAAATATTTGGTATTAGCCTCTCAAGAAGTTGTTGATCGTATGTTAGATGAAGAAACAACTCATATAGCAGAACTCGAATTAATGATTAATAAACCTGTCAGGTTTCAAGCGGAACCTTTGTATACACAAGAGCAGTTTGATGTTGTACTTATTTAATCATGATGAGATAGCTATACGTTATGCCAAATAAAAAGATTCAAAAATCTGTCTATTTAAGAATTGTTGGCTATGTCATCAATAAAATATGGTTATTGTTTGCGACTCTCATCATAGGCTTAGCAACATTTTTTTTAATGCTTGAATTACTTCTTCCGGAAGTTAATCGTTATAAATTAGAAATTGTCGATTGGATTGAAAAAAATTATCAAATTGATATTGAAGTCGATGCTATTTCTGTTAAATGGTCCACAACGGGACCTAGTATTTCATTAATCAATTTTTCTGTTCTTTCTGACGATAAAAGTTTTAATTTGTTTGAAGTTGGTTCTCTTTCTGTCGAATTTGATTTTTTGGCATCTATTTTAAATCAAGAGTACTCAACACATGCAATACAGTTGCAAAATGCTAATATGCGTTTCTATATTGATTCTAAACTTGGCGTTAAGCTCAATACTTTTTCGGTTTTAAAAGATAAGACAATAAATACTCCAGTTGATGCTGGTCAAATTGAAGGTACAAGCAAACGTTTCTTTGAACTATTAGTTGCACAAAAAAAAATTGAAATACACAATTCAAAGTTAGAAATAATGACGTTGCGAGGTTCTAGTTTTAATTATAAAGTAGATGATTTAACAGTAAAAAAATATCTAAATCATCATCAGTTAATCGGTCATTTAACACACATTGAAGAATCAATTAATCATTCAAATTCAATTAAGCTAATTGCTGAAGTACACACTGGTGCTGAGGAAAATGATAATTATACTAATCTTTATCTGGATATCGATAATGTTGACTTAGCTTCATTACCAAAAGTAGGATATATTTTTGAGGAAGGTGTTAAGCCAAAAATTGAAGAGAGACTAGGCTTAACAATAAATAGTAATAATACCAAAGAAAACTCAGGAAAAACAAATGCGTCTTTGAGTTTGTGGGCTAGATGGAAAAATAGGCATTGGCAAACAATGGATGCTCAGATTAGTTTAAATGGAGAAAAAAAATTATCGGCTATTTTGTCTTGGCGTAACGAAGATTATCATCACGGTTATGCTGAGTTACATGATTTGATTATTGGAAAAGACAAAGTTGATAGCCAAAATGTCAACTCTGATATTAGCGATAGTAGCTATATTGATAAGGATAATAAACTTGAAGATAAAGTTCTTCAAAAATCTGAAACAATCATATTTAAATATTCTCATGAAGAAAAAGAAAATATATTTTGGAATCTCGCGATAAAAGATTTTAATTTATCACCTGTTTTAAACTACTTGCCATCTGTGCTATCTAAAAAAACATATGGTATGAATTGGTTGGATGAAAGTGATGTGTCATTACAACTAGAACACTTGAAAGTATCTTTCATAAAAAACAAACAAAAATGGAGTAGCTCCGATCTAACGTTACAGTTCTCTAATGTAAAAACAAAAAGGCAAAAAAATATTCCAACGTTCTCAGACTTGTCAGGTTGGGTTTTATTTGATACTGACACGCGTTTTTTTCAAAGTGCAATATATAGTGACTCTAGCGAGCTAAATATCGATGAGTTGTTTCGAGAGAAAATTTCGGTGAATAAATTTATAGCAAATGTTACTAGTGATTTGAGCAATGGGTTTAGTGAGCTAAATATTAGTAACATGATATTTGAAAACGTCGACCTCAAATTGAATGCTGACGCAAAATTCTATTTTGATGACGATGAGCCTAATTTAAGTTTGAAAGCAAAAATAGATAGAGGGGACGTTTCTCAGACTTTTCGATATTTGCCAACAGGTATAATGTCCAATGACTTAGTGAAATATCTTGATTCTAGTATAAAGTCTGGAGACTTGTTTGCGACTAACGCCGTGCTACGAGGTCCGATAAAGAAATTTCCATATCCAAATAATTCTGGTGTGTTTGCTGTTTTAGCAAAAGTCAATGATGTCACTTATCGTTATTTACCTGAGTGGCCTTTGGTAACCAAGGTTAGCGCTGAACTATTGTTTGAAGGAACAGGTATGTTAATCAATGTTGATACTGCACAATCTTTAAGTAATCAACTAACCTCTGCGGAAGTAGGCATCATTGATATGACTTCGGATGATTCAAAATTAGATCTTATCTTAAATATTAATAGCGACAACAACCAAGGGAGAGCTTTTTTAAAAGAGACTCCTCTGGATTTTATCTCTGATGGTCTTAAAAATTTAGACTTTAATGGTCAAATGAAAACTCACATTGATTTGAAAGTCCCGTTATCTAAACAAATAGATCCCACATCTGAACTACAAGAACCTGAGCTAGCAATAACATTGTTAGGTAGTGTTCAACCAATTGGTAATACGTTGAATTTAAACTTGCCCTTCGTTGAAGTTAAGTCTGTAAAGGGTAAATTAGTTTTTGATGAAGGCGGGATTATTAAAAGTGAGATGTCCGGTTATGTTGATGAAAAGCTAGTTCAAGCTAAAATTCAATCAATGGATAAATATGATGTTTATACCAAGGAATATACGTTTATGCAACTCGACCTAGAAGGTGTGTTTGCAAGTACAAGCATCGATCAATTTATTGATGGTCATTGGTCTAGGTTTTTATCAGGTGAAGCTAGTTTTAACGGAAAAATTCTTTTTATGGATAAGGAAGTTATAGATTCAAATGCGGCTATTAAAGCGGAGAAACAATCAAAAATTAAAGTTAGTTTTAATTCAGATCTCAATGGCGTTGCTTTTGATATGCCTGATTTTTTGCATAAAAAACAAATGTCTTCTGAGTCTTTTCAGCTTGATTTAGAGTTTTTTGAAAGTCAAACTTATCGAGCGCAACAAGGTAAAATCGCTTGGAAAGAACTTGATGCTGAATGGTTGCTTGAAACAGACATGAATCAATTAATTAATGATAAGCCCAAGAGTAAACCTACTCATAAATACAGTACTTTTATCAACCTTTTGGCTATTCAGTTATCTTCTGAAACTCAAAATAAAATTCAAATGACTGACTCAAAAATTACCGAAACTGTTTCTTCATCTATTATTTCAAATGAGAAATGGAATCATCCAAACGGTATTACTGTACAAGGGAATATTAAGAAAATTCATTTGATGGACTGGATTGATTTTTCTGAAAGCATTAGAGAAAATTACTCTATTGCCTCGATAAAAAATATGCCATCGAATGATGAAGACTCCGATTTGCTCGTTAACAAGATAGAGCTATCTATAAATGAAATCTTGATACCTGGTGTTAAAGAACTATCTTCAGTTAAAATAACGGCCGATAAATATATCGACTTACCTTGGCGTTTAAGCTTTAAAAGTAATCAAGGGAATACAGATGTGATCTTTGATGAGAATTCACCTTGGCTTGTAAATGCTGAAGAAATAGATATTAATTTTAGCGATACAACAACAGATAATGAAGGTTTAGATGCTAAAGTAAAAGAAAATTTTGAGGTAAAGCAATTTAATCGACATTTAAAAATTTATTCATCATTACCAGAAATGGATATAAAGTGTAATCTTTGCCAATTTAATAAGAAAAATTTGGGCAATTTTAGAGCAAGTGTTAGAAAAAATGAAGAAAATAATAATATTTCATTAGAAGCAAAAATTGAAAAAGGCCTAAAGCACCAAATATCTCTAAGTGGGATCTGGTCAATGAGTTTATCTGAAGTATCTAATCAAAAAAATATTGAGAATACTGAAGTTAATTTTGCATTATCAACTGATAATGTTGGAACACTATTAAAACATTGGGGATTTCAGCCAAGTATCGAAGACAGTAAAGGCAAGGTTATAGGAAGTTTAAATTGGCATAATAGCCCTTGGCGTATGGATTATAAAAATTTGAATGGTTATGGTCGTCTGGATTTTGGTAAAGGGTATCTATCTCAGATCAGTGATGAAGATGGCCGAATTATTGCTTTATTTAATTTGAAGTCGATATTAAGAAAACTGACTTTTGATTTTAAAGATGTATACAAAAAGGGATTCTTTTATGAATCAATGGAAGGCACTGTTAAAATCGATAATGGCGTTATATCGACTTATGACACAAAGATAAAAGGAAATGTCGCGGATGTTCGATTATTTGGAATAACTGATTTAAAGAATGAAAAAGTTGAACAACATGCAATCGTGTCACCTCATATTACTTCTAGTTTTCCTGTTTTAGCTGCTTGGGCTCTAGAACCAACAACTGGTATTATTATTTATTTATTGAATAAAATAATGGAACCAGCTATAGAAGTCGCAACCCAGATAGATTATCGAGTTCACGGAAGTTTTGATAAACCCATTGTTGATGAAATTAAAAAATCAAAAAAGCGCGTTAAAATCAATTTGGATGAGCAAGAAATAAACAAAGAACAAAATGATGAATTAAATAAAGACAATAATAAATCAGAGAGTAAAACGTTTGAAAAGATAATTAACATTAAAACCGAAACGAAAAACACTAAAATTAATATTAAAAAGGATGCTGCTGAAAAAAACGATATTGAAAAGGACGATGTTAAAACAACCGTTATAAAAGAAAATGGAGATAATAATGGCTAGTCAACTTGTCATTGCAAGTATTCAAATGAACTCTGGTGCTAATTTTCAACTGAATATTGATGCCGCATTATCTCTAATTAACGAGGCTGCAACTGCAGGTGCTAATATGATTGTATTGCCTGAGTATTTTGCTTTTATGGGCATTAAGGAAACAGATAAATTTTTGCATATGGAGTTGCCAGAAAAAGGTGCTATGCAAAAGGCAATGAGTGAGTCAGCTATTAGCAATAATATTTGGATAATTGCAGGCACTCACCCGATTGAATCAGATGAAAAAGAACGGCCACTTGGACGCTGCTACGTTTATCAACCGGATGGTATGGTCAATTGTTGGTATGATAAAATCCATCTTTTTGATGTCGAAGTAGAAGATAATACAAAAAATTATTGTGAGTCTAAGTATTCTAAAGCTGGGGGCTCTTCCGTTACTTTTGATACTCCGTGGGGTAAGGTTGGTTTAGCGGTTTGTTATGATTTACGTTTTCCAGAATTATTTAGAAAGATGGTAAAGGATGGATGTGAAATGTTTATTATGCCTGCCGCATTTACTTATGCGACAGGGAAATCACATTGGGAAGTTTTGATAAGAGCTAGAGCCATTGAGAATCAATGTTATTTTATTACGTCAGCTCAAGCAGGCCTGCACGAAAATGGTAGAGAAACATGGGGGCATTCGCTAATGGTGTCACACACTGGAGAAGTTTTAGCTGAATTAAAAGAAGGTTGCGGTTTTATTTTGCACTCGATTGATAGAGATTCTCAACGACAGATGCGTATTAATTTTCCTGTATTAACTCATACTAAAATAATAAATTAAAACTAAAAAAAATAAAGTGAAAAAATATGAATGAAAAAATAGTAAATAATAGTTTCAAAGTTAATTCTAGAAAAAATTTGAACACAACAGAATGTGAATCTAAATTTCTTAATGAAATAGCTATTGATAAAACAGAAATTGATAGAATACTTTCATCAATGTCTAATCATCAAATTGATTTTGCTGAGCTTTATTTCCAATCCGTACGTCAAGAATCTTGGTCTTTAGAATCTGGTATTGTTAAAAGTGGAAGTTACTCTAGTGATAAAGGGGTAGGAGTTAGAGCCGTTAGTGGTGATAAAACAGGTTTTTCTTACGCCGAGGAATTGGATTTTGGCTCGCTTATGAATGCGGCATCCGCATCAAAGTCGATCGCTAAATCGGGAAAGAGTACATTAGTTAAAATAGGTAAATCGCAGGATAAAATACCTTCGGCTTATCAATCGAATGATCCACTTATGAGTATTACGGAAAAAGAAAAAATATCCATATTGCATCGGCTGGATAAATTAACACGTTCAAAAGAATTGAACACCAAAGAAGTCATGGCATCTATATCTGGAATGTTTGAAAAAGTGCTCGTTTGTGCAACAGATGGTACCTTTGCATTTGATATTAGACCATTAGTTAGAATTGGTGTAACGGTGCTCGTTGAAAGAAATGGTAAAACTGAGAGCGGTAGTTCGGGTGCCGGGGGTAGAGATACTTATCAAATTTTAACCGAACAATTATTAAATCAATTAGTTGATCAAGCTATTAACCAAGCCAATGTGAATTTAGAAGCTATTGATGCTCCTGCAGGTGTAATGCCGGTTGTTCTTGGTAGTGGTTGGCCTGGTGTTTTACTGCATGAAGCTATCGGGCATGGATTAGAAGGCGATTTTAACCGTAAGGGTTCATCCGCTTTTAGTGGTCGAGTTGGAGAGCAAGTCGCGTCAAAGTTATGTACAATTGTTGACGATGGAACACTATTGAACCGAAGAGGTTCGTTAACAATGGATGATGAAGGTACTCCTACTCAAGTCACTACATTAATTGAAGATGGAGTATTAAGTGGATATATGCAAGACAAAATGAATGCCAAATTGATGAATCAAAAAGTGACAGGAAATGGACGAAGAGAATCTTATTCCTGCTTGCCAATGCCTCGAATGACTAATACTTATATGCTAGCCGGTGAAAGCGAAAAAGAAGAGATTATTGCATCCGTAAAAAAGGGTATATACGCTCCTAATTTTGGCGGTGGTCAAGTTGATATTACATCGGGTAAATTTGTATTTTCTACTAGTGAAGCTTATCTTATAGAAAATGGTAAAATCACTGCACCAGTTAAAGGAGCAACTTTAATTGGAGATGGCCCAGAAGTATTGATTAAAGTGAGTATGGTCGGCAACGATTTACAATTGGATGCAGGAGTAGGCGTTTGTGGTAAAGCTGGGCAAAGTGTTCCGGTGGGCGTTGGTCAGCCAACTATAAAAGTAGATGAATTGACCGTGGGCGGAACTAGGTAAATATTATGAGTGTAAATCGTAGAAAAAACAAATACAAACCTGATAGAGAGTTTGAAAAAGAGCAATCTGAAAATGGTTTTATCAGTAAAACGCAACTTAAAAATCAGGCGCAAGATCTAAAAAAATTCGGATTAGAATTAACCAAGTTAAGAACCTGTGTTTTAGATGCTCTACCTGTTGGAGATGTCACTCTTAAGAGTTTATTTGATTATCAAAAGATGAACTCGAATCTTGCAAGAAAGCGTCATTTAATGTTTGTAGGGAAATGTTTAAGAAATGAAAGTGAGTTAGAAATACGAGAGTATTTAAATAGTATAGAGAGAGCTAGTGTTAGTACAATGCAACAAAATGCTAGCGAGAAGAACGATGAAGTTAGTAATAAAAATAGTGATTCAGCTAAAATAGAAAAAACTGATGAAGTTGATCTATTTATAATATCCTTAATGAATGCTGATGGGGAAAAAATTGAACTGTTTTTAGAGAGAAATACTAAATTAGAAAGGCAAAGCCTACGTCAAAATGTTCGAAATTGTAATTTAGCTAAAGATGAAAAGAAAAAGCAATTAGCAAAAAGTAAACTATTAGATTATTTAAAACTTAATGGTGTGACTGATTTTAGTTAACCAATCAAAACATATGATATATAGAACAAAAGAGAGTAATGCCGAGTGAGTAATAAAAATATTAAAAATTCTTTTGAGGGTTCTTCTGCAAGAGTCTCTGCAGACATATTAGATCTAAAAAAGGAAGAAGCTTTTTTCCAAAATGTTAGTGGTGAGCTTTTAGATTATGCAACTCAGTTAGGTGCTACTCAAGCTGAATTTGGTTTTAGTAAAGATGTTGGACTTAGCGTGTCGGTAAGAAATCAAGAGGTAGAGACGTTAGAGTATAACCGAGACAATATTTGTGGAATTAGTATTTATTATGGCAAACAAAAAGGCAATGCATCCACCAGTGACTTATCTATTGATGCATTAAAAGTGGCGGTTGATGCGGCGCTTAATATTGCAAAGTTCACTCAAGCCGATGAGTTTTCAGGTTTAGCAAATAAGGAATTGATGGCGACAAATTCTATTGATTTAGATTTGGATCATCCAATGGGAATTAATGCTGAAACGGCAAAAGAATTGGCATTAGATTGTGAGCAGTCAGGGTTATCTTTTAGCGATAAAATTAGTAATAGTGAAGGCGCTTCATTTAGTAGTCATCGTAATTTACATTATTATACCAACTCTCATGGTTTTGCCGCAATGCAGCCTTCAACTCGTCATAGTTTGAGTTGTATTTTATTAGCAGAGGGCAAAAATAGTAAACAAAGAGATTATTGGTATAGCGCATCTAGAGATTCGAATGACTTGGAATCTGGTGAAGTAATAGGAAATAAAGCGGCAAGCAGAACAATTGCCCGTTTAAATTCAAGAAAAATATCCACTCAGAAAGCGAAAGTACTTTTTGTACCTGAAATGGCGCGAACTTTAATTGGTCATTTTAAAGGAGCAATCAATGGTACAAGTTTATATCGGGAATCTTCATTTTTATTAGGTAAAATTAGCCAATCAGTTTTCCCTAAGTTTTTTAATTTAGAGGAAAAACCTTTCATTAAAAAAGGTTTGGCGAGTGCATGGCATGATAGCGAAGGCTTAGTCACCAAAGAGCAGTTTATTGTAGAGGAAGGTGTATTGAATACCTATTTACTTAATAGTTATTCGGCAAGAAAATTAAAAATGTCACCGACAGGTCATGCAGGCGGAACTCATAATTTATTTTTAAAGGATACTGGGCAGAGTTTTAAACAACTTATTAAAGAGTTGGATAAGGGACTTATTGTTACGGAAATGATGGGGCACGGTGTGAATGCAATAACCGGTGATTATTCGCGAGGGGCATCAGGTTTTTGGGTGGAAAATGGAGAGATACAGCATTTTGTAGAGGAAATTACAATCGCCGGTAATTTAATTGATATGTATAATAATCTAATTGCTGTCGGTAACGATTTTGACTATCGTAGTAGCGTTGTTACCGGTTCATGGTTATTACCCGAAATGATGATAGCATCTGCTTAAATATAATTTAATGGGAGTTCTGTCGTAGATTTCAACTCTTCCATAGCAAAACTTGAACTAATATCCGAAAAATCTACTTTAGTAATGAGACGCTTATAGCAGATATCAAAAGCTTTCATATCTGGTACTACTATTCTTAATAGATAATCTATATCACCACTCAAACGATAAAATTCCATTACTTCGGGCATATCATCAATCGTATCAGTGAAGCTGTCCAACCAAGCTTGATTGTGTTGATTGGTTTTAATCATCACAAAGACGGTTAAACCAACATTCAATTTTTCTGCTGATGCTAAAACAACTCTTGATTTAATTACTCCCGATTTTTCCATTGACTGTATACGGCGCCAGCAGGGGGTTGTCGATAATCCTACTTGAACGGCAATATCACTAACAGAAAGTGAACCATCTTTTTGAAGCAGAGCTAATATGTTTTTATCAAATTTATCCATGTTAAGAAATAAAAGACTCAATATTTTTGAATAATGGAAATAATATACTAATTATTGCTCAAATATCAAAAAATAATGATAATTAATACTTAAAAAAGTATGAAATAATAAGCTTTTAGTCGTTAATAGATCCGCTTAACAATGAATTTAGTAGAGCACTTTAAAAAATTTAGACGCAACATTATTGGTGTCGATTTAATACATGATGGTAAACCAATCATTTATGCCGATTGGACTGCTTCGGGTCGTCTTTATCAACCAATAGAAAATTTTATTACAAATGATATTGGTCCTTTAATTGCTAATACTCATACGGAAGCCAGTTTTACGGGATCTGCTATGACAAAACTGTACCATGAAGCTCAACAGTGTATTAAAAATCATGTTAATGCGGATCATAACGATAGTCTAATTTGTGCCGGTGCTGGGATGACGACCGTCGTTAATAAGTTTCAGAGGATTTTAGGTTTAAAGATCCCCGAACAATACACCGACCAAATAAAAAGAGAAGAGCAAGATAAACCAGTCGTTTTTATTACTCATATGGAGCATCACTCAAATCAAACGACATGGGAAGAATGTTCAGTCACGGTTATAAGGATACCTGAAAATTCTGAGGGGTTACCCGATGATAAAGCGCTTAATGAGTTACTTATTAAGTACGCAGACAGACCCTTTAAAATAGGTTCATTTACTGCTTGTAGTAATGTAACAGGTATTAAAATTGAGTATAAACAGTTAGCGAAAATCATGCATCAACATGGTGGTTATTGTTTCATCGATTTTGCAGCTTCTGCACCTTATGTTGAAATCGATATGCACCCCAAAGATTCAATGGAGCGCTTAGATGCTGTTATGTTTTCACCACATAAATTTTTGGGAGGTCCCGGTAGTTCTGGTGTGTTGGTTTTCAATAAAGCACTTTATAAAAATAAAATTCCCGATCATCCAGGTGGCGGTACCGTTACTTGGACGAACCCTTGGGGCAAACATCATTTTTATGATGATATAGAAATTCGTGAGGATGGAGGAACTCCCGGTTTTTTACAGACTATTCGAACAGCATTGTGTATAAAAGTAAAAGACCAAATGAGAGTAGAAAATATTCAATTAAGAGAAAAACAATTAGTCAATATTTTTTTTGAAGGATTAAATAAAATACCTAATTTACAAATACTACATAAGCGACATAAAAATAGATTGTGTATTATTTCATTTTATATTCCAGATATACATTTTAATTTAATTGTTAGGTTATTAAGTGATCGTTTTGGTATACAGTCAAGGGGAGGGTGTTCTTGTGCCGGCACTTACGGACATATTTTATTAGGTGTTGATGAGAAAACATCGCAATCAATTACTTGTCAAATTGATGAGGGAGATTTAAGTCGCAAGCCGGGTTGGGTTAGAATTTCTTCACATCCAACTTCAACGGATGAAGATGCCTATTATATTGTCGAATCGATTGCTAAAATTGAAAATAATATTCGAGAGTGGGAAAAAAATTATGAATTTGATCCTAGTGTTGGTGATTATTTTCCTCTCCAGAAAAATCAAACAACGTTAAGCTTGTCTGAATTTGATACTAGAAGTTGATATTTTATTCAATTTTAGCTTCTATTTCTCCATCAGTTAATAAGATGTTGATAGCTTGACCGCTTGAAAAATCAACTTTTTTATTAAGTACTTTGCCGGTCTCTCTTTCTCTTGTTATGGAATAACCTCTAGCCAATGTCGAAAGTGGGCTCAAAAGGTTCAACTGATTTGCCAAGTCACAAAGCCTATTTTTTTGCTTGTTTAAAATAGTTTTAAAATGAAATATTAGCTGAGTATTAAGTGAATTAAGTTCCGTTTTTTTTAACTTTAATTTTTCTTTTGGATCTTGCTGTTCTAGTCGGTGGATCGTTTTTAGTAACTTCTCTTTTGATAGTGTTATTATCTTTTTTTGGTTTAAAATTAATTGTTGTTTGAACTGTTCAATAGCATATTGGTATTTTTGAAGTGTTTTTTCTGGTGCTTTGAGTTTTATTTTTGATAACTCTAATTGTTGCTTTTCAATGTCTATTTTTAATTGAATATTTGATAGTAGGTTAGCTGAATAAATGTCTATTTTTTGAGCCAATACATTTTGATCGGGAGATAATAACTCTGCAGCTGCAGAAGGCGTTGCGGCTCTTAAATCAGCGACAAGTTCAGTTACTGTTGTATCAACTTCATGTCCAATAGCAGCAATGATAGGGATTGAATAATTGGCTATTGTTCTCGCTAGAAGTTCATCATTAAAACTCCAGAGATCTTCTAATGAACCACCACCACGAGTAATTAATATTACGTCACATTCATTTCGTGATTCTGCTATATTTAAAGCATCAATAATTAGTTTACTTGCCTTAGCTCCTTGTACTTGCGTTGGATAAATAATAACTGGAATCATTGGACAACGTCTTTTTAATACCGTCAAGACATCGTATATTGCGGCACCTGTACTCGACGTAATAACCCCAATTTTTTTTGGATATTCTGGTAAGGCTCGTTTAGATCCAACGTTAAATAAACCTTCGATTTTCAACTTATTAATCGTTTCATTTAGTTGACGTTGCAAATTACCCAAGCCTGCTGGCTCCATAAAATCAGCAATTAATTGATAATCACCTCGAGCTTCATAAAGACTTATTTTGCCCTTTACAATAACTTTATCGCCTTCTTTAGGATTGAAATCTATACGAGTATTTTTAAACTTGAACAGTGCACATTTAATTTGCGCAGATGAGTCCTTGAGAGTGAAATACCAATGCCCGGAAGCCGCTTTAATAAAATTAGAGAGTTCTCCTTCTATCCAAGCACTTCCAATCTCTCCTTCCAACAAGGATTTAACTTTACGATTAACCTGACTGACGCTAAAGACTTGTCGTGTTACCTGTGAAGAAATCTCTTTAATAGTCGGTGGACGTTGTGGCTGTAGAAATGGTTTTCTCATGAATTGAGCTAGGTTAATAAAGGGTTTATTTACTTATTCGAACAGTAAACACAAGCATTTGCAACCAAATAGTGATTGTGAATTTGTTTTTTTACATAAAAGAATAAAAAACTAAATTCTTAAAAAATAGTGTGACTCAATAAAAAATATCTGTATAATCCCGCTTTGGCTCTATCAGCCCTTCTCGAAATGGTGAAATAAATATGCGAATCACTCAAGAAGCCCTCACTTTTGATGATGTTTTATTGCTTCCTGCGCTTTCTCAAGTACTACCTAATCAAGTTAAGCTAAAAACTAAGATTACGCGCAATATTACTTTAAACATTCCTTTGGTATCCGCAGCAATGGATACAGTTACGGAAGCCAATTTAGCAATTGCTATAGCGCAAGAAGGCGGGATGGGGTTTATCCATAAGAATATGGATATTGCTCAGCAGGCTGCCGAAGTATTAAAAGTAAAAAAATATGAAAGTGGCGTGGTAACAGACCCTATAACCGTTACCCCAAATACGACCATCGGTCAAATTAAAGAATTAAGTGCTCTTCACGGGATTTCTGGATTGCCCGTTGTAAAAGATGGTGAGTTGCTTGGAATTGTTACAGGTAGAGATATTCGATTTGAAAAAGAACTCGATCAGCCTATTACTAATGTAATGACAACAAAAAAAAATCTAGTAACGGTTACCGAAAAAGCAACACCTGAAGAAATTTTACATTTAATGCATCAACACCGTATCGAAAAGATATTAATGGTTGATGCTGAATTTCACTTAAAAGGTCTTTACACGGCTAAAGATACCCAAAAAGCTAAAGATAAACCAGATGCCTGCAAAGACAGTTTAGGACATTTAAGAGTAGGAGCAGCTGTTGGAACTGGGTTAGATACCGAAGATCGAGTTGCCGCTTTAGTTAAAGCTGGTGTCGATGTTATTTTGGTAGATACCTCGCACGGTCACTCCCAAGGTGTGTTGGATAAGGTCAAATGGGTAAAAAAGAACTATCCTGATATGCAAGTCATTGGGGGAAATATTGCAACTGGTCAAGGAGCTTTAGATCTTGTTGCTGCGGGAGCTGACGGTGTAAAAGTTGGTATTGGTCCTGGTTCTATTTGTACAACAAGAATAGTCACAGGCGTTGGAGTTCCGCAAATTTCAGCCGTTAATAACGTTGCTGAAGCGTTAAAAGGTACAGATATTCCACTCATTGCCGATGGCGGAGTTCGCTATTCTGGTGATATGTGTAAAGCGCTAGCTGCAGGTGCTTATTCCGTTATGGCTGGTTCTATGTTTGCAGGTACAGAAGAAGCACCGGGTGAAATTGAACTTTATCAAGGGCGCTCGTACAAGTCTTACCGTGGAATGGGGTCGTTAGGTGCTATGGCGCAAAAGCATGGCTCTGGTGATCGTTACTTCCAATCAAATAATGCGGCAGATAAATTTGTTCCAGAGGGTATTGAGGGACGAGTTGCATACAAAGGTATATTAAGCGCAATCATTCATCAAATGCTTGGAGGATTGCGCTCCTCTATGGGATTAACTGGGTGTGCTGACATGGAAATTTATCGTAATAAAGCTGAATTTATCAAAGTAACAGCTGCCGGTATGACCGAAAGCCATGTACATGATGTACAAATAACAAAAGAAGCACCTAATTATCAAATGTCTAAGTAATTAGTTAATTGAAACGAGCGTTCTGTTATTTTTAGAAGTACAGTTGCTCATTTTATCTATCAAAAAATTGCCATAATAAATTTTTTTGTCTTTTTCTTATAGGATCTTGTTATGTCTGTTGACATTCACTCTTCAAAAATTCTCATTTTAGATTTTGGTTCTCAATACACTCAATTAATCGCTCGAAGAATCAGAGAGATTGGTGTTTATTGTGAGTTGTATCCTTATGACTTAGATGATCAATATATTCATGATTTTAAACCCGATGGTGTTATTTTGTCAGGTGGCCCTGAAAGTGTTATTGGAGATAACACACCACGTGCTAATCCATTAATTTTTGATTTAGGTGTTCCTATTTTAGGTATTTGTTATGGCATGCAAACCATGGCTCATCAGTTGGGTGGAAAAGTTGCTTCTTCAAATAAAAAAGAATTTGGATATGCAAAAGTTCGCCATACTTTAAGTTCTAAATTATTAGATGGCATTTTTGATCAACAAGTCAATGGTAAAAATGAGCTTGACGTATGGATGAGCCACGGAGATAAAGTTGTTGAAATGCCGGAAGGCTTTAAAACTATTGGTGAATCAGATAACGCGCCTTTTGCAGGGATGGCGAATGAAGAAAAACAATTTTATGGTGTTCAATTCCACCCTGAAGTTACACACACTCATCAAGGCGGTGCTATTTTAGAACGCTTTGCACTGGATATTTGTGGTTGTAAAAAAAATTGGACAGCTGAAAGTATTATTGAAAATGCCATCACAGAAATAAAAGAAAAAATTGGCGATGATGAAGTTATTTTAGGTTTATCGGGCGGTGTCGATTCTTCAGTTACTGCAATGCTTTTACATCGAGCCATAGGTACACAACTTACCTGTGTATTTGTTGACAATGGCTTACTCCGTTTAAACGAAGGTCAGCAAGTAATGGATATGTTTAATGACAGTTTTGGTCTTAAAGTAATTAAAGTAGAAGCAGAAGAGCGATTTTTAAATGCCTTAAAAGGCGAAGTTGATCCAGAAGCGAAACGAAAAATTATTGGCCGTGAATTTGTAAATATTTTTCAAATAGAATCTGAAAAACTAACTAATGCAAAATGGTTAGCCCAAGGAACTATTTATCCTGACGTGATTGAATCTGCTGGTGCAAAAACGGGTAAAGCTCATGTGATCAAATCTCATCACAATGTGGGTGGACTGCCAAAGGATATGAAGTTAGGCTTGGTTGAGCCGCTAAGAGAATTATTTAAAGATGAAGTTAGAAAAATTGGTTTAGAACTTGGTCTTTCTTACGATATGCTTTATCGTCATCCATTTCCTGGCCCTGGTTTAGGTGTAAGAATTTTGGCGGAAGTTAGAAAAGAGTTCGCTGATTTATTGAGACTGGCTGATAATATTTTTATTGAAGAATTATACAATCATGATCTCTATCATAAAACTTCGCAAGCTTTTGCGGTTTTTCTACCGGTTAAATCAGTTGGAGTAATGGGTGATGCTAGAAAATATGATTACGTTATCGCGCTTAGAGCAGTTGAAACAATTGATTTTATGACCGCTCGTTGGGCGCATTTACCTTACGAATTTTTGGAATTAGTTTCAGGCAGAATTATAAATGAGATCGATGGAATTTCACGTGTGACTTACGATATTTCATCAAAGCCACCAGCTACTATTGAATGGGAATAATTAAAAATATTATTTCATCACAGAGGCTCGGAGTACACTGAATAGACATCAGTAAAAAATGGTTTTTTCTCCGTGTACTCCGTAATGAATATATTTTTGGAATTTTTATTAAATGCATAACGATATAGATTGGATGCAACAGGCATTAGAGCTAGCGGAACTTGCGGAAAAACAGGGGGAAGTTCCTATCGGTGCAATCCTTGTTAAAGATGATGAAATCATTGGGCAAGGCTACAATCAACCTATATCAAATCATGATCCTTCTGCACATGCTGAAATAATTGCACTACGTGAAGCTGGTCAAAATATTCAAAACTATCGTCTAGTTGATTCTACAATGTATGTAACACTAGAACCTTGTGCCATGTGTGCAATGGCTATGGTTCATGCACGAGTATCTAAAATAGTTTTTGCGACAAAAGAACCTCGAGCGGGGGCTGGTGGAAGTTTATATCAACTGTTGCAACATACTGGTCACAACCATCAAATTGAGATTGTTGAAGGTGTTTTACAAGAGCAGTCATCTCAAGTATTAAAACGTTTTTTTAAAGCGAAACGTTAATAGCTTTATTCATATCTTAAATGATCTTTAGTTGGAAGTATTGTTAGGTTTTGAACGCCTTCCAGTTGATGGTTTATTTCTATTTTTATTTCTGTGATTTCTAGAGTTTGAATTTGAGTTATTACTAGCATTTCTATTTTGATGATTACTTGGTTGACCATTTGGGCTAGGCTTTGGTTTTTTAGGTCTGTTCTGTTTAATTGGCAAAAGATTTGTTTTAGATGCAGGTACATCATGACTTGGCTCAAACCCATCGATTAATTTTCTTTGAATAATTTTTTGGGTCAATCTTTCGATATCAGATAATTGTTTAAACTCATCTGCACTAACTAAAGAGACCGCTTCACCAGAACTTCCTGCACGACCCGTTCGTCCAATTCTATGAACATAATCCTCCGGCACATTGGGTAAATCAAAATTAACAACGTGAGGTAATTGATCAATATCGATACCTCTAGCGGCAATATCAGTTGCAACTAAAACTTGAATACTATTATCCTTAAATTGAGAGAGAGCCTTAACTCTTGCACCTTGGCTTTTATTACCATGAATGGCTAGTGATTTTATTCCAGCGGCAATGAGATGCTTGGTTAATCGATTTGCGCCATGTTTTGTTCGAGTAAAAACTAAAACTTGTTGCCAATTATTTGAACCAATTAAAAAACTTAACAGTTCAGACTTTTTCTTTTTATCGACGGGATAAACCCATTGTTCAACTAACTTTACCGTTGTGTTTCTTGGACTAACCGAAATCTCTAATGGATTATTCACTAAGCCTTTCGCTAATGCTCGAATGTCCTCTGAAAAAGTTGCGGAAAACATTAAGTTTTGACGCTTTTTAGGAAGAAAGGCAATTATTTTTTTGATGTCTCGAATAAAACCCATATCAAGCATTCTATCGGCTTCATCCAATACTAATATTTCAACATGGTCAAACTTAACCGCATTTTGACTATATAGATCAAGCAAACGTCCTGGTGTTGCCACGAGAATATCGACACCTTTACGTAATTTCATCATTTGAGGATTTATTTTCACACCGCCATATACTACTGAAGATTTAAGCGGTAGATTTTTACCATAAACAGATACACTTTCATGAACTTGAATCGCAAGCTCTCTGGTTGGCGTTAATATAAGTGTACGAATATGGTTTGGCTTGGCTGGTTGACCTTTAGATAAAAGTTGCAATATTGGAAGCGTAAAGCCTGCGGTTTTACCAGTCCCTGTTTGCGCTGCAGCCATAACATCTTTGCCTTCCAAAACAGCAGGGATTGCTTGTGCTTGAATAGGAGAGGGCGTTTCGTACCCTTGTTGGGTCACAGCCTCGAGTATTTGTTTGCTTAAGTTTAGTTCTGTAAATTTCATTTATATCAACGGTTTGCTAGCTCAAAATTGAGGATTTCAATTAGGACTCTATTTTAAAGCGGTGATTATATACTTGTTTGTTAGAAGAAACAGATTTGATTGTTTAACAGTCACTAGAGTGAAACGAGCTATTTTGATATTTCAATGATGTTCACATCATAAGAGCCGAATTGTTTATCTTGAGTGTTAATTCCCAAATTACAGCCGTAAGATAGGCTGTTTTTTATCCAAATTAACATCCTAATCCTACCACATCCTTATAACACTAATCTGGGAATGTGAATTTCCCCACAAGATCTTGAAATTTATCTTATCCTTAGTTGGTCAATTTTTGTTTAATTCCGAAATGAAACGATTTACTCAGATTTTGACTCTCTCAATGCTTTTACTTTATCGCTTAATTTTCACCAAAATGAATTGGAGTGTCAACATTGTTCAAGCACTTCTTCGAGTGTGGCTCCATCATCAATATTTCTCGGATGACTACACCAATGAAACTAGCTCCAACAATCATGAATTCAAGCCTCTATTAATAGGAGATATTTGAATATTTACATATTATTCAACAACACGCTAACTCAAAATTGATGGGCTGGCTAAGTGGCGATTTTTTATGTTGCTCGTTAAAACACATAAAATGAATATTAGAACGATGTTTACCGCAACTAAATTCAGGAAAAATGTTACTTAAATGTTTGTCTAGTTTTATTCGTAACAATTGTTTTTCAGTACCTTTAAGTTCTAACATAAAGTTCCCTAAAGGCGCCGATTGTTTACTCCAATTTGTTTTGTCTCTAACCAATCGTAAAATAACATCAATGCTAGTTTCAACTCCTTTTATATCATTCAACCAAAGATTCAGTTTTTCTTGTCTTATGTTATGACTTTGATTCAAAAATAAAAACAGATCGGGACAATCGAATTGACAATTACCGCCTGGTATACTAGTTCTTTGTTTAACGGAAATAATGAAGGGGTTTTTCCTTAATATATCTCCAAATTTACCTTCATGATTTAAGGTCCATTGGTGGAGTTGGGTAAGTTGTTTTAAAAAATTATCTAGTTTACTCACTTCCACATTGGGGTTTTCTTTGAGTTTTTTAAAATACTCAATATATCGCGCAAGCTCTTTAATTAGTTCTGACCGTGAATCACCTGCTTCTAGCATTTCTAATATTTCAAAGAGGTATTTTAATGCATGGATATGATTTTCTGCATTGAGGGAAAGAGTATTAGATTTAAAACTTTTGAATAAGGACTCTAACCGCAAAAATCTCCGGATATTTTCCTTTAGCGGATATTCAAAAAGTAGAATTTCATGATCCATATGAATGCCTGAAAGTAATTAACAAAGTGACTTATAAAGTTGGTGCAATTCAATGACTTGATCGTTAACTAATTGTTTCGTCTGATTATTATCAATAACATCATCAGCAAGTGCAAGTTTTTCTTGAAGGCTAGATTGGTGATTAATAATAGCTAAAGCTTCTTTTTTAGATCGACCATCACGTTTGATAATACGTTCTATTTGCATAGCTTTATCCGTTTTAACAACTAACACTCTATCAATGAAAGGTTGTAATCGTGGCGGAATATTTGCTCCTTTATCAATTAATAAAGGAATATCTAAAATAACGTATTCAGATTTAACTTTTGAAAGTTGATTTTTCATTTCTTGATTGATGAGAGGGTGACTATACTGATTTAACCAGTGAAGCTGTTTTGGATCAGAGAATACAATCTTTCCTAATGATTTTCTGTCTAGCTCTCCATGACTATCGAGGATATTATTTCCAAAATGCTTGATAAGCGGAGTCAAGTGTTTTGATTTAGGTTTAAATAAATCTTTAGCAATTTGATCTGCATCAATAATTGCAATACCAAGTTTTGAGAAATAATGACTGACCAGTGATTTTCCACTAGCAATGCCACCCGTTAAACCGATTTTTAACATTAGACAGAATAGTTTTTAATAACTTAATGTTCGTACTGTACTACGTACATTATAGAAGTCTAGTTTAATTGAGCA